>NZ_JBWLUT010000026.1:0-52547 GCF_056504575.1 Blautia sp. CGZ-1-C1 | reverse complement strand
TAGAGTTCAAAGTATGGTCGATCGCAATGTCTGATGCCGAAACATGGGAAAACATCCAGAAAATACAGGCCAATACACAACCTTATACATTTAAACTCACAACATCAAAAGAAGAGCTGGAGAAAAACACCGTAGATATAAATCTGGATCAGAACATTAAATTCGATTCCAACATTCTCAACCTTACAGAATTCAGATGGAATCCATTCGAAAGTACAATTTACGGAACATATGATGGAACAGTGTATATTGACAGTGACTATTATCTGATCGGAACAGACGATCAGGGAAACAAAATCTGCTATCAGGAGACAGGAAGAAATGGCGAAGAAACTGCATTCCAACAAACCATAGACCCTGAATTCACCGGCTACAAAGAAATCTCTCCGGAAGCAAAATTAATCACATTACAATTATATGAAGTAAAAAACGATACAGCCCACCAGGTATTCGAAGAAAAAACAGATAAAGATTCCTCAGATGATGTCTACGTAGAATCTGCAGGCTATGTATATAATGAGGGAGAAAGCCCCACAGATGACGCAATACCAATAGGAGACAAGTTTACAGTACAGATAAGATGAAAATGAAGAAGACATATTATTTAAACAAAGATGTTCTGCCGACAATCCCGGTACCACATGATTGTATAATTAAAAAAATCCGTATAGAGCACAAATGGCTGATATTTACCTTTGACAATGATACATCCTATTATGATTCTGTCAGAAAACTTAGCCCAAACATCAGGAATTTGATTTTGAAATATCATCTAAGTAATCCAGAAGACTTTTCTGTATATAAGTGTAGTAAAACTTTAAAACGAATCTTAAATAAAGAATGCTATATACGCCAGAATACCAGGAAAATTACAAAATTACCCCGCAAACGTCTGGAATATTTGTACCATAATGTAGGATACTGTTCGATTATAACTAAGTTGCATTCAGATGCCCCTGTTATGATAGATGCAGGGGTTGATTATCTGGTATATGAGTGGATAGAATAGTATGACTAATGAAGTAAAATATATATCTTTGTAGACGTTACATCTTCGAAACGTTATACTATTTCCATAAACTAATCGAGGTGATCCCAAAATGAAAAACAAAATCCTGGTAATCGAAGATGACAGAGCAATTTCCGAATTATTATGTATGAACCTAACCATAGCTGGATACGAAACAGTAGCCGCCTACGACGGAATAGAAGCCCAGCGCCTATTGCTATGGAATGAAGATGCAGACCTTGCAGTTGTCGATATTATGCTTCCCGGCAAAGATGGCTTTGCTCTGATGGAAGATTTCCGCGCAAAGAATCTCCCGGTGATCTACCTTACTGCAAAAGATGACGTAGCATCCAAAGTAAAAGGCCTGAAACTCGGTGCAGAAGATTATATGGTAAAGCCTTTCGAAATGTTGGAACTTCTTGTACGGATTGAAAAAATCCTTGAAAGAACCGGCCGTGCAAAGAGAATTCTCACAATCAAAAATATTCAGGCAGATCTCCAGAGCCATCAGATTCTGAAAGATGGGATTCCCGTAAACCTGAAACCACTGGAATACGATCTCTTTATCCTGCTCTTACAGAACAAAAACATCGCACTTGGAAGAGAAGAACTATTAAAACGTGTCTGGGGCGAAGAATATCTGGGAGAGAGCAGAACTGTAGACGTGCATATCGGCCAGCTCCGCAAGAAACTGGAGTTGTACGATGAAATAAAAACAATCCCAAAACTTGGCTATCGACTGGAGGACTAACCGCTATGAAGTTGTGGAAACGGACAGTAGCACTTATGCTGATAACACTTTTGTGCTCTCTGATACCGGTCGGTGTCCTGAGCCTGTATGTCACAGGAAAAAGAAGCCTGAATAATGCTGCTGAAACCTATGGACGACAGCTTGCAAATGGAAAAAATCTCCTGGAACAATTCTGGGACAACAGTAAATATGAGCAGATGTCAGAAACGGGAAAAAAATCTTATCTGGAATTCCAGTTTCTGAGATGCTGCGGTGAGAAAATGCTCCTCATTAGTTCCGAAAGTAAAGAAGCCGTAGTAAACCGCACAGATTATGAGATTGTCAGCATGGATAATCTCGGTTTAAACAACAAAACGGATTCCTATGGGTACAAAATCCAGAAACTGAATCACAAATACTTACTTTTACAGCATGCGCTGCTTACAAATCCAGAGGGTTACGAAATACTTTCAGTCCGTGATGTTACTTCTATGTTTATGGAACTGAGACAGACGGCAGCCTGGTTCCTGGGAATCTATCTGGCAGTATTTTGCATTGCTGGTCTGTTTATCTATCTAATGATGAAGCGGACCGTACAGCAAATGGAAAAACTGCAGGAAGTAGCCGGAAAACAGGAAATGCTTATGGGAGCACTTGCCCACGAAATGAAAACACCTCTTACTTCTATTATTGGATATTCAGATACTCTGCGGCATGTAAAACTAAACGATGAACAAAAAGACCGTGCCTTGGAACATATCAGCCGTGAGGGAAAAAGACTTGAAAAACTTTCCGGAAAAATGCTCCAGATGCTGGGGCTCCATCAGAATGATTCAATAAAAATGGAGTCACACTCTATAGGAGAACTGCTGGAACATGTAGTTCAGCTAGAGGCAGAACAGGCAGCGCAGAGACAGATACAATTACAGACAGAATACGAAGATTTTTCTATGAAAATGGATGATGAATTAATGGAAAGTCTTCTTGTAAATTTGATAGATAACGCTCTCCGTGCTACAGAAGCAGGAGGTCGTATTACCGTAAAAGCATATAAAGAATCGGGTAGGAAAATTCTGGAAGTTGCAGACAACGGTCGGGGAATACCACAGGAAGAACTGGGAAAAATTACGGAAGCTTTTTACATGGTAGACAAATCCAGAAGCCGCCAGGAGGGCGGAGCAGGACTTGGACTTGCGTTATGTGTAAAAATCGCAGAAGTTCATGGAGGCAGACTGGACATCACAAGCCAGCTTGGAACAGGAACGAAAGTAAGAGTAATATTTGATAAAAAAGATAAAGAATTAACCTGATCTAGCAGATGGAATTTACAACTTGTTTACATCTTGATGAATACATTGGAAAGACAGTATGGTACTCTTTTCTCATATGAAGAGGGTACCTTTTTTGACAAATTAAGAAAGGATGAGAAAGAAATGAAGAAAGTAAAAATATTTCTGGGAGCTTTTTTATGTATGAATCTTTTTACAATATCAGGATGTGATAAGGTCGTTCATTCTGCTGTTGTAGAAGAAAAGGATAAGACTGCTGCAAAGAAAGAGGAAAACAAAGAGAAAGAAACAGTTCAGAAAACAGTCGCTGAACAGGTTCAGGCTCCGGAAACCTATCAGACAACCATTCAGTCGGATTTAAGATCCTCAGAGCGAACAGATCAGGAAAATCCTATGAAATTTACCCTGACAGCCGATGCACCGGTGGAAGTGCCGGATGTGGATGCCATATGTCTGAAAAATGTAAAAAAAGCGACAATTTCTGAAGAAGAGCCACAGAAAGTACTGGATACTTTTGCCAAAGGGCAATTGTTGAAACAAGACTATGATGGATTGGCAGAAACATATGAGGTGGATGGACTGACGTACCAGTATACAGGTACATTCCCCGATTTAGAAGCATTTAGTTTTTGGGAAAAATATGCTGCGTTTGATGATGTGAACGAAGAAAATATGTCTCAGGATGAGAAAAAACAAAGAGCAGAACGATTTCAGAATTATATAAAAGCAGGAAATCAGAATATGACTGATGACGGCGCAGAAAATTATGTAAAGGATATTGTTTCTGGAGAATGGCACCTGTTTGACAGTGCATCAAAAGAACTCACAGAAGAAAACTGCACTTTGGAAAAGACCTCTTTTTTCTTTGAAAGAATGGTCGATGGTGTACCTGTTAATTATATACGGAATTCTTATCTGCCATATGATGAATTATCCCGTCCCTGGATAGATGAAGACGATAATTTTCATGAAGCGAAGTGCGATGTGTGGGATAATGAATCGCTGACAATGATTTTCTGCAGCGGAACACTTCAGAGTTTCCAACACAGTGATCCAATTGAGGTATCAGATGCTTCGGACGAAGCATTGTTTCTTCTGCCATTTGATGAAATCAAAGATATTTTCGAAAAAACAATCACCATGCAGATTATGACAGAACAGGAAAACCGTCTGCCGGCAGTAGGTGGCATAAGTTTCAGCCGTTATCCCTCTATTGATGCACAGAGTGTTGAGATGATGATAACAAAAGTCCAGCTTGGATATATGCGCGTGCGGGAGGGCAACAGCAGCACAGAGGGAAGTCTGATTCCGGTGTGGGATTTCTATGGAACCTGGAATTCCCAGGAACCGGCCTATGCAGATGGCGGTGATGAAATGGGTATAGACAGCGTTACTATGGATCGCATCGGTGTACCGCTTCTCACAATCGATGCACGAGATGGCAGTGTCGTACAAAGAGTACAGGGCGGATCATCGACTACGTTTCCTGGTGGTATTGGAGAATGTGAATAAACGGTAATAAAAAAGTGCAGTGTTTATCTGGTTAAAATAGAAATGAAACCGGAAATATGGTATGATTGGGACAACAATTAAAACCAGAGCGTGTTTGGAAATAATTTCTACAATCTGCATGCTCCAGATATTAAGGAGGACACAACAATGGATGCAAACATGAAAAAAAGAAATGAACTTTTGGCAAAAACAGTGATTAAGGGACTGGAATCCCGCAATATGTCCGGGTATTATGCAAAAGATAAAGAAACAGCATTAAAGCAGGCCCTGGAACTGATCCCAAACGGAAGCACAATCGCCATGGGCGGATGCATGAGTGCACATGAGATCGGTCTGGTCAAAGCTCTGCAGGATGGAGATTATAATTATATTGACCGCGCAAAGCTTGAGCCTCGTGAGGGACTTATGGCAGCCTATGATGCAGATTTCTTTTTATCCAGTGCCAACGCAGTCACAGATGATGGCGTCCTTGTCAATATTGATGGCAATTCCAACCGTGTATCCTGCATCGCCCAGGGCCCGAAAAAAGTAATTTTTATTGTAGGTATAAACAAAGTCTGTCCAGATCTTGACAGTGCAATGAAGCGTGCCAGAAATGTAGCAGCTACAGCTAATGCACAGAGATTTGATATCAAAACTCCATGTAAGGAAACCGGAAAATGCTTTGACTGCAAATCCCCGGATACCATTTGCTGTCAGTTTCTGATCACCAGATATTCCAGACATAAAGACAGAATCCATGTGATTCTGGTAAATGACACACTTGGGATGTAACCAAATCAAGTAAGTCCCTGGCTTCGATTGAACACAAATAATAAAAAAGAACAGTCTCATTGACGCATAATAAGTCAAAGGGGCTGTTCTTTTTTGGAAAACAATAGGTCTGAAAAAGTCAATATCTGTATCATGTAAATCAATACCGGAATGGTTTCTGACACAGAATCCTAATATAATATCCATGCGGCGATATATATCTGTATGTATTGCCAGTCCAATGGCATGGATCGGAGCCTGTGCACTTTTGATCCCGGTTTATTATAAGATGATGAAGGAAATTGTGCAGCATTACTGAGAATGGAGTGACGAGTGCGAGTAATAAAATTTTGAGATAACAGCCGTAAGGGATACTTTACAATAGAAAAACGGATAAAAATGTGCTATGCTATCAACAAACAGAAATCCGTTGATTAAGGAGAGTGAATTATGCGTTTTGTAATTCAGAGAGTAATGCATTCAAAAGTGACAATTAATGGTGAAGTACGAGGTCAGATAGGCAAGGGCTTTATGGTTCTTATCGGAGTAGGAGAGGAAGATACCGTTGAAATTGCAGATAAAATGATCCATAAAATGGTTAATATGCGTATTTTCGAAGATGAAAACGGTAAGACAAACCTTGGCCTGAAGGAGGTGGGCGGAAGTCTTCTGCTTATTTCCCAGTTCACATTATATGCTGACTGTAAAAGAGGAAACAGACCTTCCTTTATAAGAGCAGGGGCCCCTGATATGGCTGAAAATCTGTACAAATACATAATTGCCAGATGCAAAGAACACATTGATATTGTTGAGCAGGGAGAATTTGGGGCAGATATGAAAGTGGAGCTTGTGAATGACGGTCCCTTTACAGTCATATTGGACAGTAATGAATTATAATTATCTGTAACTGTTCAGTATTTTACGGCAGATTGCTGGATGATTATCATTATCTATAACAAGAAAAAGATATGAAAAAAGCAGTTATAAATTATCAGAAAACAACAGGAATTGCAAGAGAGGAGCAGATTTATGAAAATCGGATTTATCGGATGCGGAAATATGGCTTCTGCCATGATCAGTGGTATGCTGAAAAAAGGACTTTATAAAAAAGATGAGATTATTGTTTCCAATCTTACAGAAGAAGGAAGTAAACGAAGCAGAGAAAAGCTGGGAGTGGTTACAACCCTGGATAACCATGAAGTGGTAAAAAACACAAAACTGGTTTTCCTGGCAGTGAAACCACAGTTTTATGAAGAAGTGCTGAATGAAGTAAAAGGTGAACTGACACCGGAACACACAGTCGTAGGTATTGCACCGGGGAAAACTCTTGCCTGGTTAGAAGAAAAATGTGGACAGCCTCTGAACGTGGTAAGAATGATGCCGAATACTCCTGCTCAGGTTGGTGAGGGGATGACAGGCGTATGTGCCAATGAGAAAGTATCGGCAGAAGAACTGGCTCAGATCTGTGAGATCACAGACAGCTTTGGACGTACAGAAGTAGTTCCGGAGCGTCTGATGGACGCAGTAAGTGCTGTAAGCGGATGTTCACCTGCATATGTTTTTATGTTCATAGAAGCAATGGCAGATGCTGCGGTAGCCCAGGGAATGCCAAGAAAACAGGCTTATCAGTTTGCTGCACAGGCTTTACTTGGAAGCGCAAAAATGGTACTGGAAACAGGCATGCATCCGGGAGAACTGAAGGATATGGTATGTTCACCGGCCGGAAGTACCATTGAGGGGGTAAGAATCCTGGAACAGAATGGATTCAGAAGTGCTGTTTTTGAAGCTCTGAATGGAGCTGCTGAAAAAGGTAAAAAGATGTAATCTCAGTAACTCTAAGGCTCTGAAAATCCGCTAAAACCATAAAAAATCCGCTCAAACTCGCCGCAAAGCGGCTCAGACAGTGAGCGGATTTTTTATAACGCGAATTTCCAGAACCTAAGAGTTACTACAATTCCTGCAAATACATATTAACAGAACAATATTTCGAAGCTGTTTTATTATAAATTTCCTTGACTCAGACGACTGTTATGATATTTACCGGAGTTCGTAACATCTTCGCCAAACCATACAGGTGGATTATAACTGAGTGCCTGTTCTTCAGAAGAAAATTCCACTTCTGCGAGATAGAGTCCTTCATAAGGAGCATCAAATACATCCAGTTCAATGGTGAGTCCATCTTTTTCCGGGATAAGATAGCGTGTTTTGGAAATGAGAATTCCGTCAGCTTTTGGACGCATATGTTCATAGGATTCTTTTGTAAGTGGAAGATTATATTCCTCACGGGTCATAAGACCTTTGGATTTATAGGTAAGATAGTAGTTATCATCCTCTTTGCGGATACGGACTACCGGTGCAGTGGATAAATAGCCCTGTTCAAGTTTATGATGTGGATAAGCATCAAGATCTGCAGGCAGGTTTTCCTTGGATATTAAAAATTTACGTTCGATTTCCATTTCATTCAGTTCCTCCGTTGAAAGTGTGTCGGTTTTTTATTGTGTGCTATAATGATAATAGCATAGACAGAAAGACAATAAAATATAAAAATTTTGTGATAAAGAAAGTAGGAAATAGCATGGGACAGGAGGAAAAATATATGGATGAATACATAAAAGAAATATCAGAAAAAATTGAAGATAAAAAAGAATATTATGCTGAAATCAGCAATAAAATCTGGGAGTATGCAGAACCCAGATTTCAGGAATATAAATCCTCTGAATTACTTCAGCAGTCATTAAAGGAAGAGGAATTTTCCATAAAATCAAATCTGGCAGGTGAGGAAACGGCATTTATTGCAGAATACGGTTCCGGAAAACCGGTTATAGGATTTCTTGGCGAGTTCGATGCTCTGCCGGAACTTTCGCAGAAAGCAGATGCTGCCGAGAGAATCCCGGAAGAAAAAATATCAGATTCAAAATATGAAAGCATTCAGGAAAGGGAAAAGAAACAAAATCCAGATTCAGGACATACTGATAATTGTGGCCATGGCTGCGGTCACCAGCTTATCGGAACAGGTACCCTTGCCTCCGTCATCGCATTAAAAGACTTCATGAAAGAACACAAGCTGAAAGGAACAATCCGCTACTACGGCTGTCCTGCTGAAGAGAATGCCGGAGGTAAAGCATTTCTCGTACGCGACGGCTATTTCAATGACTGTGACCTCGCCCTCTGCTGGCACCCGGAGCAGGGACGACGCGCATGCTACGGAAGCACAAAGGCAAACTTCAGAGTGTTCTTCACATTTCATGGAACCCCGGCCCACGCCTCCATGTGTCCGGAATTGGGCCGCTCCGCACTGGATGCAGTAGAATTAATGGACGTAGGCGTAAACTACATGCGTGAACACATGATAGACGAAGCCAGAATCCATTATGCCATCACCGACACAGGCGGAGATGCCCCGAAACGTAGTCCAGTCCAGAGCTCAGGTACTCTATGCTATCCGCGCCCCGAAGATCACTCAGGTAAAAGAACTCTATAACCGCGTATGTAACATAGCCAAAGGCGCTGCCCTCATGACCGAAACCACCGTAGAAATTCGCCAGGTGGCTGCCTATTCCAACTTAATCTCCAGTAAAATCCTTGCAGACCATATGAACACCTACCTGGAAAAACTCGGCCCAATTCCATATACAGAGCAGGAATATGCCTACGCTCAGAAATTCCAACAGTCCCTCTCAGATCAGGACAAAAACCAACTCCCTGCAATTGCCCGGGACTACTTTGGATCAAACGCCGCCGAAGCCATGAAAAAACCAATCTTCCAGCCAATCGCCTACCAAAACCTGTACAGCGACCTCAAATACTCCACCGATGTAGGTGACGTAAGCTGGATTGTTCCAACCGTCCACCTTAACATCCCCACATTCGCCGCCGGAACCGCCCTCCACTCCTGGCAGGCAGTCGCCCAGGGCAGATCCACCATTGCCCACAAAGGAATGCTCTATGCCGCCAAAATCATGGCTCTCACCGCTATAGATTTCTTGCAAACTCCAAAACTGGTAGAAGATGCTAAAAAAGAGCTGATAGAGACCTTAGATGGAGAAACATATCCAAACCCCTTACCTGAAGATCTGATTCCAGAAATCTGGTAGATTTTAAAACATTGTAACTAAGCATAAAAAATGCTATAATCCTTTTCAGAAATACAATAGACAATACTATAGAATTGCTATAGAACAATCCAATAAAAATCACCCAGGAGGTACCTCAAAAAATGAGCAAAAAAGCATACATCTTCCTGGCCGACGGATTCGAAGACATCGAAGGTCTCACCGTAGTAGACCTTCTCCGCCGCGCCGGAATCGACATCAAAACCGTATCCATCAAAGAAACCACCCAGATCCAGACATCCCACGGCATCACCATGCTCACTGACACAACATTTACAGAAACCAGCTTCACCGATGCCGATATCCTCGTTCTCCCAGGTGGAATGCCAGGAACAAAATACCTTGCAGCATACAAACCACTCACCGACCTCCTGACAGATTTCAACAACAAAGGCAAAAAAATCGCAGCCATCTGCGCAGCTCCAAGCGTATTCTCAGGACTTGGTTTCCTCAAAGACAAAAAAGCCACATCCTACCCGTCATTCATGGAAGTCATTGCCAAAGATGGCGCCCAGACCAGTGAAGACAGTGTAGTAACAGATGGAAATATCACTACCAGCCGAGGTCTTGGAACAGCCATAGATTTCGCACTTTCCATCATCGAACAGCTTGAAAGCAAAGAAAAAGCAGACGAAATCGCAGAGTCCATAGTATACAAACGCTAAAGAATCCGCAGAAACCTTGTATTTCCGCGAATTTTCTGCGAAAAAACACTAGCACTTTTAGTTTTTTTGTGCTATACTGCTACAATGACTGTAAATATATAATTAAGTTATAGACAGGCCTTTTGCGTTACTGTCCACGGGGAATATTCCGCGAGGTGTTTTTTGTGAACGGAGTTCACGGAAAACCCGAGACATATCGCGCGAATTTATGCGATAGCATAAATTCTGTGCATCGCGAAGCGTGTTACTGGGCACGGAGTGAACAGTGACTCTCCCGCTTCTGTAAATGGTGGGAGCGGAGCTTAGACTTGAATATATAGAAATAGGTAAAAACTGTGAATGATATAACGCAGCTGAAAAAACCAGTCGCAAATTATAACCTGAAAATTAAGGAGGAACACGTAACATGAGTTTACAGGTGGAAAAAATGGAAAAAAACATGGCGAAACTTACTATCGAAGTTGCCGCTGAAGATTTAGAGAAAGCTATGCAGAACGCATATCAGAAAGCAAAAGGAAGAATCTCCATTCCTGGATTCCGTAAAGGAAAAGCTCCAAGAAAAATGATCGAGCAGATGTATGGAAAAGGAGTATTCCTTGAAGATGCTGTTAACGCTCTGATTCCGGAACACTACAGCAAAGCTTTAGCTGAATGCGAACTTGAGATCGTTTCCCAGCCAACAATCGACATCACACAGGCTGAGCCGGGAAAAGCATTTATCTTTACAGCAGAAGTAGCTACTAAACCGGAAGTTACATTAGGTGACTACAAAGGTGTAGAAGTACCGAAGACTGAGATCACAGTAACAGATGAAGACGTAGATGCTGAGATCAAGAAAGAGCAGGAGAAAAACTCCAGAACAATCAACGTAGAAGACCGCGGAGCTCAGTTACAGGATGTTGTAACAATCGACTTCGAAGGATCCGTAGACGGAGTACCATTTGACGGCGGACAGGCTACAGAATATCCTCTGACACTTGGTTCCAACACATTCATCCCGGGATTCGAGGATCAGCTTGTTGGCGCTAAAGTTGGCGATGATGTAGATGTTAAAGTTACATTCCCTGAAGAATATCAGGCAAAAGAACTTGCCGGTAAAGAAGCAATCTTCAAATGCGCGGTTAAGAAAATCGAAGCAAAAGAACTTCCGGAACTGGATGACGATTTTGCAAAAGATGTTTCTGAGTTCGATACACTTGCAGAGTACAAAGAACACATTAAGACAAACCTTGTAGAAAGAAAAGAAAACGAAGCAAAACGTGCAAAAGAAGATGCTGCAGTAGATAAAGCAATCGAAAATGCACAGATGGATATTCCGGAAGCTATGCTTCAGACACAGTGCCGTCAGATGCTTGATGACTTCAGCAGAAGAATGCAGTCTCAGGGATTATCCATGGATCAGTACTTCCAGTTCACAGGCATGACAGCTGAGAAGATGATGGAAGACATGAAACCACAGGCATTAAAGAGAATCCAGACAAGACTGGTTCTTGAGAAAGTTGCAGAAGTTGAGAACATTCAGCCAACAGAGGAAGAAGTAAATGAAGAAATCTCCAAGATGGCTGAAGCATACAAAATGGAAGCTGACAAGTTAAAAGAATTACTTGGAGAGCGTGAACTTGAGCAGATGAAGAAAGACATGGCTGTTCAGAAAGCAGTTACTGTTATCGCTGACGCTGCTAAAGAAGTTTAATTTTAAAGTAATCAAATTTTAATACGGGAGAGAGGCAGACTTATCTGTTTCTTCTTCCCGGAAAAAAGTCAGCCGCGAAAATGGAGGCGTTTATATGAGTTTAGTACCTTATGTCATTGAACAGACAAGCAGGGGAGAGAGAAGCTACGACATCTATTCAAGGCTTCTGAAAGACAGAATTATTTTTCTGGGTGAGGAAGTAAATGATGTGAGTGCAGGACTGATCGTATCACAGCTTCTTTTCCTGGAAGCAGAAGATCCTGGTAAAGATATCCAGCTGTATATCAACAGCCCGGGCGGTTCCGTAACAGCCGGCATGGCAATTTATGATACCATGCAGTACATCAAATGCGATGTTTCCACCATTTGTCTTGGAATGGCTGCCAGCATGGGAGCATTTCTTCTGGCAGGAGGTGCAAAGGGCAAGAGATTTGCTCTTCCGCATTCTACAATCATGATCCATCAGCCATCCGGTGGTGCACAGGGTCAGGCAACAGAGATCCAGATCGTGGCGGATCATATCGCACAGACAAAGAGAACTTTAAATGAATTATTGGCTGCAAATACCGGTCAGCCGATAGAAGTTGTTGAGCGTGATACAGATCGGGACAACTATATGACTGCTGAAGAAGCAAAGGCATATGGACTGATTGACGGTGTAGTCATGCATAAATAATGCGAAAGATAAGACTCCTGTGAATCATCACAGGAGTCTTATTATATCACTAAAGCGACCCGCCGCAGGCGGAGAATCCTGCAAAGCAGGATTCTTTTTTAAATCAAATTTAGAAAGGATAGACATAAATTCATGGCAGAAAAGATGAGAGAAGGAAAAATAAGATGTTCCTTTTGCCAGAAGACAGAAGACCAGGTAAGAAAACTGATCGCAGGTCCGGATGGTAAAGCATTCATTTGTGATGAATGTATTGGGATCTGTTCAGAAATCATGGAAGAGGAATTAAATCCTTATGATGACAGTGAAATCATGAACTCTGATATCAATCTTCTGAAACCGGAAGAAATCCATGCAGTTCTGGATGATTATGTAATCGGACAGGATGCTGCGAAGAAAGCTCTTGCCGTTGCTGTTTATAATCACTACAAGAGAATCCTTGCATCCAGAAATTCCGAGGTAGAGCTTCAGAAGAGTAATATTCTGATGCTTGGCCCAACAGGTTCCGGTAAGACATTACTCGCCCAGACACTTGCAAGACTTCTGAATGTACCATTTGCTATCGCAGATGCCACAACACTGACAGAGGCCGGTTATGTAGGTGAAGATGTTGAGAATATTCTTCTCAAGATCATTCAGGCGGCAGATTATGACATTGAGCGTGCACAGTATGGAATTATCTATATCGACGAGATTGATAAGATCACGAGAAAATCTGAAAATGCATCTATTACACGTGATGTTTCAGGAGAAGGTGTACAGCAGGCTCTCTTAAAAATCCTTGAGGGAACAGTTGCAAGCGTTCCTCCGCAGGGTGGACGTAAGCATCCGCATCAGGAATTCATCCAGATTGATACGACCAATATCCTGTTTATCTGTGGTGGTGCTTTTGACGGAATCGAGAAGATCATTGAGTCCAGACAGGACACCAAGTCTATCGGTTTTGGAGCAGAAGTTTCCGTAAAAGAAGAGAGGAATGTAGGAGAAGTTCTGAAGGATGTAATGCCGGAAGACTTTATCAAATTCGGTCTGATTCCTGAGTTTATCGGACGTGTGCCGGTAGTTGTAACTCTGGATGCCCTTGATGAGAATGCACTGATCAGCATTCTGAAAGAGCCGAAGAACTCACTTACCAAACAGTATCATAAATTATTTGAGCTGGATGGCGTTGAGCTTAATTTCGAAGATGATGCGCTGCAGCTTGTTGCGAAGAAATCTCTGGAACGTAAGACTGGAGCCAGAGGACTTCGTGCAATCATGGAAGGTTCACTGATGGATCTGATGTATAAGATTCCGTCAGATGATACAATTCGTAAGTGCATAATTACAAAAGATGTAGTAGAAGGCACCGGTGAGCCGGAGATCGTCCGCGGAGAAGCTCCTGCAAAGGCGAAGACAGCCGGAAGCAGAAGATCGTCCCGGACACATAAGAAAGACAAGCCGGAAACAGCCTGATGAAAGGGACTGAACAATAAATGACAAATCAGAATATGGTGCTGCCGGCGATCGCCCTCAGGGGAACAACGATTCTTCCGGGGATGATCGTTCATTTTGACGTAAGCCGGGAACGCTCTGTCAAGGCGATTGAAGCAGCCATGCTTCATGACCAGAAGATTTTTCTGGTAACACAGATTGATCCTGAGGTGGAGACACCGGATCTGGCAGGCGTGTACCGCGTAGGAACTATCGCTTATATCAAGCAGGTTGTGAAGCTTCCTCAGAACCTTCTGCGCGTACTTGTAGAAGGAACAGGACGCGCCACACTTGTGAAATTTGAGCAGGAATTTCCATTTATTAAAACAGAGATCACACCGGTTGATGAAGAAGAAATGCAGATGCCTGAGCCAGTGATGGAAGCCATGCACAGGAGTCTGAAAGAATTATTTCACAGATACTGCATGGAGAATGGAAAAGTCAGCAAAGAGCTGGTAGCACAGATTTTAAATATAGAGAATATAGAGGAACTTGTTGAGCAGATCGCGGTAAATATTCCGCTGTCTTATCAGAATAAACAGAAGATTCTGGAAGCACTGACACTGGAAGAACGCTATGAAGTTCTGGGTGCGATCTTAAGTAATGAGATTGAGATCATGCAGATTGGCAGAGATCTTCAGAAGAAAGTGAAAGCCAGAGTCGATAAGAATCAGAGAGAATATATTCTAAGAGAACAGCTGAAACTGATCCGTGAAGAACTGGGAGAAGACAATACTGCAGATGATGCAGAGGAGTTTAAGAAGAAGCTTCAGGAGCTTCAGGCCAGTGATGAAGTAAAAGAGAAGATCAGCAAGGAGATCGAGAGATTTAAGAATACCAACACCAATGTTTCTGAGAATGCGGTACTCCGTGGTTATATTGAGACAATGCTGTCGCTTCCATGGGATAAGAAATCTGTGGATTCCGATGATCTGAAAGAAGCCTGGAAAGTACTCCAGGATGGTCATTACGGATTAAAAGATGTAAAAGAGCGCGTGATGGAATTCCTTTCTGTCCGTAAACTGACACATAAAGGGAAAAGCCCGATTCTCTGTCTCGTGGGACCTCCGGGAACAGGTAAGACATCTATTGCCAAGTCCATTGCAGAAGCTATGCATAAGAAATATGTGCGCATCTGTCTGGGCGGTGTACGAGATGAGGCAGAGATCCGTGGTCACAGAAAAACTTATGTAGGTGCTATGCCAGGTAGAATCACAGCTGCATTACAGCAGGCAGGCGTAAGTAATCCACTGATGCTTCTTGATGAAATCGATAAGACCAGCAGTGATTACAAAGGAGATACCTCAGCAGCGCTTCTTGAGGTGCTTGATCCGGAGCAGAACAGCAGATTTCTGGATCATTATATAGAAGTTCCACAGGATCTCTCAGAGGTACTGTTTATTGCCACTGCAAATGATGTTCAGGGAATCCCGAGACCTCTTCTTGACCGTATGGAACTGATCGAGATCGCAGGCTACACAGAGAATGAGAAAGAGCACATTGCAAAAGAACATCTGATTCCAAAACAGATGGAAGAGAATGGTATCGAGAAAGGAAAGTTGACGATTCAGACAGCAGCCCTTAAGAAGATCATCAATAATTATACAAAAGAAGCCGGAGTTCGAAATCTGGAGAGAACCATTGGTCAGATCTGCAGAAAAACTGCGCGATTGATCATGGAAGAAGATAAGAAAAAAGTCACAATTACTTCTAAGAACCTGTCAGATTTTCTTGGAAAAGAACATTTCAATTATCTTATGGCAAATAAGAAAGATGAGATTGGTATTTCACGTGGTCTTGCATGGACACAGGTAGGTGGAGATACACTTCAGATCGAGGTCAATGTAATGCCAGGAAAAGGCGAGCTTATGCTTACCGGACAGCTTGGCGATGTGATGAAGGAGTCTGCACAGGCGGGAATCACTTACATTCGCTCCATTGCTTCAGATTATAAAGTAGAACCGGAATTTTTCCAGGAAAACGATATTCATGTGCACATTCCGGAGGGAGCAGTGCCAAAAGACGGACCATCCGCGGGTATTACCATGGCAACTGCCATTCTTTCCGCTATTATCAAGAAGCCGGTAAGAGCAGACCTTGCCATGACCGGTGAGATTACACTGAGAGGAAGAGTACTTCCAATCGGTGGTTTAAAAGAGAAACTTCTTGCCGCAAAATATGCGAAGATCAAAGAAGTATTAGTACCGGCAGAGAATAAGCCGGATATTCAGGAATTAGATAAAGAAATCACAGACGGACTTACTATCACATTTGTAAGTTCTATGAAAGAAGTACTGAATAAAGCACTTGTATCCTGATAACACAGTAATGATAAAGAGCATTACTCAGAATCGAAGTGAACAGCAAACAAAGAGCCAGTCTGGGAAATGACTGACTCTTTGCTGTGAAAATAAAAGCGAGGAAATCAATGGTTATTAAGAATGTATCATTAGATATCGTCTGTGGTATCACCAGTAAGCTTCCGGATACCAACAGACCGGAGGTTGCATTTGCAGGAAAATCAAATGTAGGAAAATCATCTCTGATCAACGGACTGATGAATCGGAAATCTCTTGCCAGAACAAGTGCGCAGCCGGGAAAAACACAGACCATTAACTTTTACAATATCAATGAAACTATGTATCTGGTAGACCTGCCTGGCTATGGATATGCAAAGGTTTCACAGTCTGAGAAAGAAAAATGGGGCAAGATGATCGAGAGATATCTTCATACATCCAAAGATCTCAAAGCTGTTTTTCTTCTCATTGACATCCGTCATGATCCATCTGCAAATGACAAGATGATGTATGACTGGATCCTGAATAATGGTTATGAGCCGATCATTATAGCGACCAAGCTTGACAAGCTCAAACGAAGCCAGGTTCAGAAGAATATCAAAGCAATCAAAGAAGGGCTGAAGCTGAGCAAAGATGGCATCATCATTCCTTTTTCTGCTGAAACAAAGCAGGGAAGAGATGAAATCTGGACTCTGATCGATGAGTTGACCGGACTGGCAGCTACTGAAGAAGCCTGAGAAAATAAAATGTTACTGAATAGTTGCTGTCCGTTGATTGCAGAGTACATTTTCTGGGAATAAAATGGACAGTGAATACAAATACGAGGACAAAAATATTATGGGAATTATCAAGGCGTTCAAGCTGGGATTTGACTATCTCAAGTATGATGAAGATGGCAACGTGCAGGATACGCAGCGTGCTGTCAATGATGTAAACCTGGACATTGAAGCCGGACAATTCGTGGCTATTCTGGGACATAATGGTTCTGGAAAATCTACTCTTGCAAAGCATTTGAATGCGCTTCTCATTCCGACGGAAGGGACGTTATGGGTAGATGGGATTGACACGTCTAAAGAGCCGGAATTATGGAAAGTCCGCCAGAAAGCGGGCATGGTTTTTCAGAATCCTGACAATCAGATCATAGGAACTGTGGTAGAAGAAGATGTAGGTTTCGGACCGGAGAACATGGGAGTGCCGACAGAGAAAATCTGGGAGCGAGTAGATGAGAGCCTGAAAAAGACAGGCATGACCTCTTATCGTTATCATTCTCCGAATAAGCTTTCCGGAGGTCAGAAGCAGAGAGTTGCTATTGCCGGTGTGATGGCAATGCGCCCGAAATGCATCATTCTGGATGAGCCAACTGCGATGCTTGATCCGAATGGACGAAAGGAAGTTCTGGAGGCAGTCAGTGATCTTAATAAGCAGGAGGGAGTGACTGTAATTCTGATCACACACTATATGGAAGAGGTTGTACGCGCAGATAAAGTATATGTGATGGACAGCGGAGAAGTAGTGATGCAGGGAACACCGAAGGAGATTTTTTCTCAGGTGGAGACTCTGAAGGAATACAGACTGGATGTGCCACAGGTAACACTTCTGGCACATGAACTTCATAAAGCCGGAGTGGATATTCCGGAGGGAATACTGACTACAGAGGAGCTGGTGAATGCCTTATGTCTATAGAATTAAAGAATGTAACATACACTTACAGTCCGGGAACTGCTTATGAAATCCATGCGCTAAAAGATGTAAATCTTTCTATTCCGGATGGACAGTTTATTGGAATTATCGGGCATACAGGAAGCGGAAAGTCTACCCTGATCCAGCATTTTAATGCACTGATCCGTCCGACTTCCGGTACGATCACATACAATGGAGAGGATATCTGGGGAGAGAAATACGACCGCCGTGCACTGCGAAGTGAGGTAGGCCTGGTATTTCAGTATCCGGAGCATCAGCTTTTCGAGAATGATGTCCTTTCTGATGTCTGCTTTGGACCGATGAATCAGGGACTGTCCAGAGAAGAGGCAGAAGTAGAAGCTAAGAAAGCATTGCAGCATGTAGGTTTTAAGGAAGAAAATTATAGCAAATCTCCGTTTGAACTTTCAGGTGGACAGAAGAAACGAGTTGCGATTGCCGGAGTTCTGGCTATGAACCCGAAAATTCTCATTCTGGACGAGCCGACTGCAGGTCTGGATCCGAAAGGGCGGGATGATATCCTTGATCAGATTGCAGAGCTTCATAAAGTAAGAGGAATTACGATTATCCTTGTATCTCACAGTATGGAGGATATTGCCAAATATGCGGAGAGACTGATCGTAGTCAATGATGGAGAAATAGCCTATGATGATGCGCCGAAGGCAGTATTTGCCCATTACAGAGAACTGGAAGCTATGGGACTTGCAGCTCCTCAGATCACATATATCATGCATGCTCTCAAAGAAAAAGGACTGGATGTAGATGTGACCGCAACTACGGTGGAGGAAGCGAAAGAGAATATTCTGGCAGTGCTGAAAAAGACTGCTCCGGAGAAGCTGCTCCGTACAGATGAGAAGGAAAATAAGGGAGGACAGGAAGCATGATCCGAGACATTACATTAGGACAGTACTATCCTGCCAAATCTGTTCTTCACAGAATGGACCCAAGAGCGAAGCTGGTAGGTACACTTGTATTTATTATTTCTGTATTTGTATTTCATACATTTCCGGGATATGCAGTAGCAACTTTATTTCTGGCAGGCATGATCATAATCTCAAAAGTTCCGCCGAAATTCATGTTCAAGGGACTGAAAGCAATCGTAATGCTGCTTATGATCACTGTAGTATTTAACATCCTGCTGACTCCAGGAAAAGTTCTCTGGCAGTGGGGAATCTTTCATGTAACAGAAGAAGGCCTGAAACTTGCCGGAAGAATGGCTATCCGCCTGACTTATCTTGTGATTGGTTCTTCCGTTATGACACTGACAACCACGCCAAATCAGCTTACAGACGGTTTGGAACGTCTGCTCAGACCACTGAATAAACTTCATGTACCAATCCATGAGATTGCCATGATGATGTCCATTGCATTAAGATTTATCCCGATTCTTCTTGAAGAGACAGATAAGATCATGAAAGCACAGATTGCACGTGGCGCAGATTTTGAAAACGG
This sequence comes from Blautia sp. CGZ-1-C1, assembly GCF_056504575.1. Lineage (NCBI taxonomy): Bacteria > Bacillati > Bacillota > Clostridia > Lachnospirales > Lachnospiraceae > Blautia > Blautia sp. CGZ-1-C1. The sequence continues at coordinate 33,191 of NZ_JBWLUT010000026.1, read as the reverse complement.
AAATCTGATCCAGAAAGCTAAGAACATGATTCCACTTCTGGTACCGCTGTTTATTTCCGCATTTCGCAGAGCCAACGATCTGGCAATGGCGATGGAAGCAAGATGCTATCACGGCGGAGACAACAGAACCCAGATGAAACCTCTGCATTATGAAAGCAGAGACTATATTGCGTATGTGGTGATGTTTGCTTATCTGGGAATTGCGATTGTATTCAGAGTCGTGGGAATTTGATTTTTACTTTTTATAATGATATTTATATGATGTTAGGGTCAAAAGGTCTTTTGCCCCTAACTTGATATCTACGAATTGCTCCGCTGCAAAGCAGCTCCCGCAATTCTCAAACATTCGGAATCCGCAGATTTACTACGTAAATCGTTACTTCCTCATGTTTGGCGGGTCCCAAGTTCAAAAGTCTTATCGTGCAAACACGAACGACTTTCTGACCTTTTGACCCTGATATCATTTATATGCTGTGATCCGATAGAGTGGGTTGCAGCATATTGTTTATGGAGGAAAACAGATGAAAAGAATTGGACTTGTAGTTGCATATGACGGTACAAACTACTGTGGATGGCAGACACAGCCAAACGGAATTACCGTGCAGGGGGTATTAAATGATACCCTGTCAGAACTTCTTGGCGAAAAAATAGAAACGATTGGTGCAAGCCGTACAGACGCAGGTGTTCATGCTATGGGAAACGTGGCGGTATTTGACACTAACACTCGTATCCCTGGAGAAAAAATTTCCTATGCACTTAACCAGCGGCTTCCTGAGGATATCCGCATTCAGCTTTCTGAAGAAGTAGAGCCGGATTTCCATCCTCGTTACTGTGACAGCGAGAAAACGTATGAATACCGCATTCTGAACCGCAAATTTCCGGTTCCTACAGAGCGGTTATACACATATTTCTATCACTATAAACTAGACGTAGATAAGATGAAGGCTGCAACCTCATATCTGATAGGACAGCATGATTTTGCCTCTTTCTGCGGTGCAAAAGCACAGGTAAAAACCACCATCCGCACAGTGACAGGAATTGATGTATGGCGTGACGGAGACATCGTAACCATTCGTGTGACAGGAACAGGATTTCTCTACAACATGGTCCGCATCATTTCCGGAACCCTGATCGAGGTAGGAAACGGACAGTATCCACCGGAAAGAGTAAAAACGATCCTGGAAGCCTGCAACCGCGAAATGGCAGGCCCGACAGCACCGGCGCAGGGACTCACATTAATGGGAATTGAATTTTTTGACTAGAAAATAAAAAAAGGGGGAGTAACGAAAAAAGTTGAAAAAACGACATAAAATCTATTGACAGAAACAGGTCATTATAATATAATAACCAAATGTGACGTAGTGCGAAATGCTTAAGCCAATAGCCCAGGCGAAAGTATTTATCAGCGGTTTCGGACATTTCCGCGTTTTTTAGCACCGGCGTTTCCAATAACTTATATTCGCGGGAAATTCCGCGGTTAATTAAACTATCGTTGATAAATAACAGGAGGTAAAACCATGCAGACTTATATGGCTAATCCAGATAAAATCGAAAGAAAATGGTATGTAGTTGACGCTGATGGATGCACTCTTGGCCGTCTGGCTTCCGGAGTAGCAAGCGTTTTAAGAGGAAAGAATAAACCACAGTTTACACCACACGTAGACACAGGTGATTATGTAATCATCGTAAACGCTGACAAGATCAAAGTTACAGGTAAGAAATTAGAGCAGAAAATCTACTACAATCACTCCGATTATGTAGGTGGTATGAGAGAAACCACATTAAAAGAAATGTTAGCAAAGAAACCTGAGAGAGTTATCGAGCTCGCAGTTAAAGGTATGCTTCCAAAAGGACCTTTAGGAAGAAGCATGTACAAGAAACTTTTCGTATATGCAGGACCGGAACACAAACATGAAGCTCAGAAACCAGAAGCTTTAACATTTTAATTAGGAGGTAGAAAACATTGGCTAGCGCAAAATTCTACGGAACAGGAAGAAGAAAAAAATCAATCGCAAGAGTTTATCTTGTACCTGGAACCGGTAAGATCACAATCAATAAAAGAGATATCGATGAATATTTTGGATTAGATACACTGAAAGTTATCGTTCGTCAGCCTTTAACTGCAACAGAAACAGAAGGCAAATTCGACGTATTAGTTAACGTTTATGGCGGTGGATACACAGGACAGGCTGGTGCCATCAGACATGGTGTTGCAAGAGCCCTTCTTCAGGCAGACAACGATTACAGACCAGTTCTTAAAGCTGCTGGATTCTTAACACGTGATCCACGTATGAAAGAACGTAAGAAATACGGTCTCAAAGCAGCTCGTCGCGCTCCGCAGTTCAGCAAGAGATAATCGACTGTTCAGACTATATCAAAAGGTTTACAAAACCCCGGAAAATCAAGGTTTTCCGGGGTTTTCTTATGCCAAATGGGCTGATATAGTTTGACCAAATTTGGCAAAACGAGAGCCGATTTCACCCAATTTTTAGTGGTCCGCATGGGACTATACCCTTTATGATACCGCGTCCATGAAAGAGCTGGATGGCGGTCAGTTGGACACACTGGAGCTTTCCCGCAAAAATGCAGTTCTCCAGATTTGTGATGATAACGATCCGGACAGCACTTTGCTCAGACACGCACCCCTGTCTATGATCGAGACCTTGCAGGATCAGCTGAAAAACCAGCCCAAAGCAAAACATAAAAAGACAGCACCCAAAAAGAGTGCGGAAAGGGAGCTTTGATATGGGAAACTTTACTTTTGAAGAAATGAACCTGATGTGCATTTATAATACCGGCAGCCGTACCGGGCTGATTGACAGCCTGCGTGAAATGCGCGGCGAGCTTTCGCCGGAGGAAACGGAACTGAGGGAGCTGACCGACAGCTATTTATTCTACTATTTTTTCAAGTAGAGTTTTACTAAAAAAGGATGTAGCTCCTTGACAAGATGATGTATAATGTACTTTGTGTAAATTAGAAAGCACCAAGGAGTTTTAGAAATATGAAAAAGCTAATAGAAGTATCATTAAAATCTATCATTTTCTTTGTTGGATGGGCAATTTGCGCATCAGTTATACCGATTCCTGATATTGACAATGCAGCGTTGTGGAGGCTTTTTGCAGAACTAATACCGTTTTTAGCGATTGTTGTTATGACCGTCATTTTTGGGTTTGTAGATCATAAAAAAACCAAGTTACATCTCACACAACGCCCTGTCTATAATAGTACATTAGGAGGGATAGTGGGACTAAGCTGGTTAGGTATATCTGTTGGTATTTTGCTTTTTACCGGGTCTGCGCAGATAGAAGATACTAATCATATTTCTATGCTTTGGCTCTGGATACTATCAGCCTTTATCAACACAATTATGCAGGAAATGTTGGTTCGTGGTTATCTATATCAGATGATAAAGAGAAACTACAATGCAGTTGCGGCAACTATTGTGTCTACCATGCTGTTTACTTTTGCACATGGAGGTGCTTTTGAAGCGGGAATTCTCCCTGTTTTGAATGTTTTGACAATGAGTTTGTTTATGACAGCAGTTTTGGAATATACAAATTCTTTGGTTGCTCCTATAATCGTTCATTTTCTCTGGAATAGTGTAGGAGCGATTATTTTGGGAGGAGTATCACTTGCAGAGGACTATCCGCATTTGTTTAATATGACATTCGGTGGCAATCAACTGCTATCTGGTGGAATTTATAAAATTGAAGGCAGTGTTGTAGTATTTGTTTTGAATGTGCTTATGATAATTGGATTTATTGTGGCAAAGAAAAAGAAGAATATTGCATAAGAAGCCATAAAGCAACAAGCAGGAAATCTTTTAGGTTTCCTGCTTTTCTTTTACCCAAAAACCGAAAGGAGGACAGAATACCATGCCAACCAAAGCTGAACTATATGCACAGATGGCGGACAAGGTGGCAACACATCTCACGGGGAGCTGGCAGGAATGGGCGGGGTTTCTCACCACTGCTTCCCGCCTTTACAAGTACCCGTTCCATGAGCAGCTGATGATCTATACCGTACCGGTTTATGATATGGAGCGAACGATCTGTGATTTGCTCAGAAGCCGAAGTAGAATTGAAATTCAAACATTTCAGGGGGCATTGAAAGCGTATGCTCGTAGAAAAGATAAGAACCTGCGAGCTTTAATGCAATATGCTGGGATGTTTAAGGTGGAAAAGATTTTACGGCAGTATTTGGAGGTGCTTTTATGATAAAAAAAGACAGATTGAAGTCATTGACACTCAGAAAAAGAGCCGAAAGAGATTTTGATTGAAGATTTTGCAGAAAAAATGCAAAATCAATCAATAGATATTGATTTGAGAGTTTTTATTGATTCCGTGGTATAATATTTTAATAGCACCTAAAGTAAGGAGGGTACAAAATGGATAACAATTTGCAAATAAATCAAAATGCGGAACAGACCTATCATTCCATTCGCCAGTCTATTGTATCAGCACAGCATAGGTTAAGTGCTGCGGTGAACTCCACAATGGTAATAACTTATTGGGAGATTGGGGAACAGATTTATAAAGCGTGTGGAGAAAGTGACAGAGCAGAATATGGAAAGAAGCTGCTTCAGTATTTATCTGAACAGCTAACAGCAGAATTTGGGAAGGGATTTAGCGTACAACAGGGTGTCGCGCATTTCTGGCGGACAGCTGGAATAAAGCATTTTCATCTGATTGACACCCTCATCCTCTAGAGAAATATCTGGATTTATAAGCGTATCTAAAGAGATGTGCAGGACCTTTGCCAATGCTCTCAAAATCAAATAGGAAGGATTCATTTTCCCTTTTTCGATATTGGCGATTTGCTTTACAGAAACATGGCTCAGATCAGAAAGTTCCTGCTGTGTCAGCTCTTTATTCTTTCGTGCTTCCCGCATTTTCTGCCCTAAAGCAGTTAAATCATCAATCGGCATAATCGTTCACCTCAAATATATTTTATCGTTCCGATTTGCACAAAGGAATAACCTTATTGTGCTTGAGAACAGGACTGATTATGCTGATTTCTTTTTGATAACATGGTTGCTCCATGATTATGGCGTTTCCGGCTACTAATTGAACTATGAGGATGAATTGCAGATTTCAGCTTTTAGTTCGTTGCCAAACGAGAATGATATTGAATGCGGTAGGGAGGCTAGCAGTTTTATCCGCTCATCTATGAGCCGTTTTTTATTCTCTGTGACATAAAAATTCATCTGGATATTCCGTTTCCGGTTCGCCATGCGCTGCCTCCATTCTTCATAAGAGTTTGAGATTATCTCAACAAACATTTTTCATTTTCGGGCAAGGGACCTGAAAATCTGAAAAATCGCAAGCGGGTACTGGCTTGCTGTGCTTGCTATCGAAACCCTACCTTCTATTTCTCCCTCTACTAATACTACAATTTGAAGCGGAGATTTTGGCTGTTTCCATTTCAAATTATGCAAGAACCGCCTCTGTTCAATGTTGAATAGTTCTATGTTCACGCACACACGCAGGCAATCACTCCCCGTAAAGATAGCAAAGCAAAGTAATTGTCTATTTGGAGCGAAAATGCCTTTTTGGAGAAGAAACATACCGACATATCTGCTATACTGAAATGCGGTTAGTTGGTGCTAACACAAAAGCAAACAGGAGGACCAAATAATGAATAAACTACAAGGAAAAGACCTTATCAATGTTGGAATCTTCACTGCGATCTATTTTGTGGTGATGATGGCGATTGCCATGCTGGGATTTATCCCTATTTTTCTTCCGCTTCTGATCGTGCTGGTTCCGCTGATTGGCGGAATCGTAATGATGCTGTATTATTCTAAAGTCCAGAAGTTTGGAATGGTATCGCTGACAGGACTGATCTGCGGTATTTTAATGTTGCTGACCGGCATGGGGTATTGGAGCATTATTACCGGTGCCGTGTTCGGTGTCCTGGCTGATCTTGTTTTGAAATCCGGCGATTATAAGAGTGCAAAAAAAGGAATCATATCGCATGGTGTTTTTTCTATGTGGATCATCGGAAACTACATCCCCATTGTTGCAACACGGGACAGCTACTATCAGCAGCTAATCAGCGGTTATGGACAAGAGTATGCAGATTCCATTATGAGCTATATCTCGGAATATACGCTCCCCCTTCTTTTGATTGCCGGGTTCGTTTGCGGCGTGATCGGCGGTGTGATCGGCCAGAAAATTTTCAAAAAGCACTTTAAGCGTGCGGGTATTGCATAATGCGCCGTGAATTGTTAGCAAGCAAAAAAAAGGAAACCGGCCTGTCGTTAGACCCTCGGACAAAGTTGGCATTGCTTATCACGATTGCCCTCTTTGTCTTGAGCGGCGGAGGTGGGGCTGCTTCTAAACAGTTTGCTCCTATTTTGGCTGCTGTTCCATTGATCCTGCTGCTCACGGAAAAATCGTGGAAGGGATCGGTTATCTATTTTGTTTTATATGGCGGCAGCTATATATTGCAACTATGGGCGCTCCCCCACCTGTCCGGCCTTCCTAACTTTCTTGTTGTTGCAATCTGCGGTTTCTTTATGCGGTTTGTGCCGGGGATTATGATGGGATACATCACGGTCAGGACAACGACGGTCAGCGAGTTTGTTGCCTCCATGAAGAAGCTGCATTTACCGGAGCAGATTATCATTCCTATGTCCGTGATATTCCGATTTTTCCCTACGGTTGTAGAAGAATATAATGCCATAGGGGACGCTATGAAAATGAGAGGAATCCGTTTTGGCGGGGGCAAAGCCAGTGCAATGCTGGAATACAGGCTTGTCCCTGTCATCATGTGTTCCGTCAAGATCGGGGAAGAATTAAATGCGGCAGCCCTGACAAGAGGATTGGGCGGTCCGGTCAAGAGGACAAACATCTGCGAGATCGGCTTTCATGTGCAGGATGTTTTTTTCCTGCTGCTATGTGTGGTGGCTTTTGCAATTCCTATTGTCACGATGATTACAGGGAGGTAGGTCTATGATCGAATGTAAAAAAGTTTCTTTTTCCTACCATCCAAATGAAACTGACATTGGGGACAGGGAAGGACACGGAACATTAAGAAATATTGACCTGTCTATTAACGACGGGGATTTTGTACTGCTCTGTGGAACATCGGGCTGCGGTAAAACCACACTGACACGGCTGTTTAACGGACTGATTCCTCATTATTACGATGGAAAGCTGGAAGGCACTGTCATGCTTGATGGAGAAGATATGAGCGGGCTTTCCCTGTTTGATATATCAAAAAAAGTGGGTTCTGTTTTTCAGAATCCACGTTCTCAATTTTTTAATGTGGATACGACCAGCGAAATTGCCTTTGGATGTGAAAACCATGGATTGGAAGAAGCAGAAATCCGAAAGCGGGTAAAACTGGTCTCAGAGCAGTTGAACCTTACAAATCTACTGGACAGAAGTGTTTTCTCCCTTTCCGGTGGGGAAAAGCAAAAAATCGCCTGTGGATCTGCCGCCGCTGTGGAACCGGATGTATTTGTTTTGGACGAGCCATCTTCCAACCTTGACGCCTATTCCATCGCTGATTTTCGGAAACTGTTAAAAATATTGAAGTCACAGGGCAAAACAATTATTATTGCGGAGCACCGGCTCTACTATCTTTATGATCTGGCAGACAGGATCATATATTTAAGCGACGGGGAAATACAAGGGGATTATACTTTGCCGGAATTTCAGTTGATTCCGGCGGCGGAAAAAGCTAAAATGGGATTACGGCCTCTTGGCCTGGGTGAGTTTGCAGACATTGAGCCTGCCAGTCTACATTCAGGGCAGGGGATATGGAAACTGAACCACTTCCATTTCGCATACAGGAAACAGCCGGAAACGCTTTCTCTGGAAAATATAGAGCTTCCTGCCGGAAATGTAACGGCGGTCATCGGGCACAATGGAGCCGGAAAAACGACACTATCCCGTTGCTTATGCGGATTGGAAAAAAGATGTAAAGGTATCCTCGAAAAAGAAGGTACTTCCTATTCAAGCAAACAGCGGCTGAAGATATGCTATATGGTCATGCAGGATGTAAATCATCAGCTTTTTACGGAGAGCGTTTTAGAGGAAGTCCTGTTAAGTATGCCGGGGAAAGATTCCGATGAATCGCCTGAAAATGTGGCAAAGGCAGAGGCTATCTTGACAGAAATGGATTTGCTCCCGTACAAAGCCTGCCATCCGATGGGGCTTTCGGGAGGGCAAAAACAACGTGTGGCGATTGCTTCTGCGATTGCCTCTGAACGTCCGGTTATACTATTTGACGAACCTACCAGCGGCCTTGATCTCTTTCATATGAGGCAGGTGGCCGATTCGGTCAAAGGACTTGCCGATTCAGGAAAAACCATTGTGATTGTGACCCATGATCCTGAATTTATACTCAGGTGCTGCAATTATGTGATCCATCTGGAAAACGGCAGATTGGAAGAAAACTATTTCCTCCAGGATACGGAAGGACGGGAACGGTTATTTAATTTCTTTATGATGGAAGGAGGCGGCGGAAATCAAACTGTTTGATGGTAAAATAAACTGCGGCTCAAATGTTAAAAATGTCATTGAAACTGAGGATTGCGTTGTCCTGCAGCTTTTTGACGAGAGCGGCGAGGGAACCATGACAGCCCACAAAATTTTTGATGGCGCTTTTGTGATGTATAGCGATATGCACCTGAAAGAATGTACCTCCTACTTTCAGAGTAGTACGGACAGTTCGCTTCTCTATATAGACCATTGCAGGGAGGGACGGATCGAAAGCGAGATTGACAATCATGCGTATAGCTATTTGCAAGAGAATGAGATGCGTGTGGATGACCGGCGTTCCCATTCGGGACGGTTCTACTTTCCACTCTGCCACTATCATGGGATGACCCTGGGATTTGATCTGGACATTGCTGTGCCGGCGCTGAAAGACTTTTTTGGCGGATTTTCTGTTGATTTGTACGAGCTTCAAAAAAAGTATTGCAATGACAAGAAACCGTTTGTGATTCATAATGAGCCAGGAATTGAACATATTTTTTCAGAGCTTTACTTTGTCCCGCAGCAGATCAAAGGTGACTACTATAAAGTAAAAGCCCTGGAGCTGCTTTTATATCTGGACGCTTTGCAGTTTTCTGATTCCAAAGAAGATCGCCCTTATTTCTATAAAGGGCAGGTAGAAAAAATCAAAGCGATCCATGATCTTATTACGGCAAATTTGCAGGAGCATTACACGATGGATGAATTAGCTGAACGATTCCAGATTTCATTGACGGGGATGAAAACCTGCTTTAAGGAAATATACGGAGATTCCATGTATTCTTATATTCGCCGTTATCGGATGAACGTTGCTGCCACAATGCTCCGACAGGATTCCAAAAAAGGGATTGCGGAAATTGCAGGAGTTGTGGGATATGAAAGCCCCAGTAAATTTGCAACAGCTTTCCGGCAGGTGATAGGGCAGACGCCGATGGAATACCGAAAATCTTTTTTCTAAACGGTGCATAAATGCCGTTTTGGAGAGGAAAGAAGAATTGAATACTGCTACAATGAGGATGGTTAGCAAAGACTACCCATCCTTTTTTCTTTGCTGACTAAAAAGAAGGAAGGTGATTGTAATGAAGCAGCAAAAAGATAATTGGGTGAAAATTCTGTTTTCCTTCGCCGCACCATGCAAGGGGAAAATGGCTCTTTCGGTATTCTGCGCCATTCTGAGCGTTGCAGGAGGGTTTATTCCTTTTTGGGCTGTATATGAAATCCTGCTGGCATTTATCAATCAGAATGTGACCCTGAATGGCATTCTGATTTGGTGTCTGGTTGGAGCAGTGGGCTACCTGCTGCGGGTTGCCTGCCATGGAATCTCTACGATCCTGGCGCATATTTCAGCCTATACCATTTTGGAAGGAATCCGGCTTAAAATTGCGGACCGGCTGATGAAAGCGCCTCTCGGCGAAGTGATGGGGCGGCGAATCGGCTATCTGAAAAATATCATCATGGATAAGGTGGAGGATTTAGAGCCGCCTTTGGCACACATGATCCCGGAATTGACTTCTAACCTCCTACTCCCTGTTGCAATTTTTACCTGGATGATGCTCATTGACTGGCGCATGGGATTGGCGGTTCTGATTGCTCCGGTGCTGGCCATGATTCCTATGTTTTTCCTTATGAGGAATTATAACAGTCAGTACGCCGCTTATATGGAGGCAAATAACCATGTCAACAGTATTATTATTGAGTATGTGGAAGGCATCGAGGTTGTAAAGGCTTTTAATCAAAGCACAAGCTCCTATGAAAAATTTGTTAATGCTGTCCAGTCGTTCAAAGAGTTTACCCTGGCATGGTTTAAGAGCACATGGAAAACGATGAACCTGATGATGGCGATTATGCCCACAACGCTACTGGGGGTTCTTCCTGTCGGCCTTCTGCTGGTACAGAATGGAAGTATTTCCCCCGCAGAGCTTGCAATGGGGATTATTCTTTCCCTCAGCATTGTTGGGCCGTTGATGAAAGCAACCACTTTCATTAACGAAGCAAAGTCTATGGAATATGCAGTAGAGGCGGCAAATGAACTTTTGAACCTGCCTGTGCTGCCGGATTCAGGGAAAATCGTATCCATACCCCGCAATGATATTGTGTTGGAGCATGTAACCTTTTCCTATGACGGCTCCGAGCAAAATGAAGTACTGCATGATGTGAACTTGGAATTGCCAGAGGGAAGTTTTACGGCACTTGTAGGACCGTCTGGCGGCGGTAAATCAACGATTGCCCGTCTGATTGCAAGGTTTTGGGACGTGACAGGCGGCAACATTACCATTGGGGGGAAGAATATCAAAGAGTTGTCTATACGCCAGCTTTCCGAACTGGTCAGTTTTGTGACACAGGATAACTTCCTGTTTAATTGCTCCCTGAAAGAAAATATCCGTCTTGGAAATCCAAACGCCACAGATGAAGAAGTATATGCGGCGGCGAAAGCGGCCTGCTGTGATGAATTTATTGTGCGTTTGGACAAAGGATATGATACCTCTGCCGGTGATGCCGGAAAGAGGCTGTCCGGCGGCGAAAAACAGCGAATTGCGATTGCGAGGGCGATCCTCAAAAATGCTCCGATTGTTATTTTGGATGAAGCGACAGCATTTACTGACCCGCAGAACGAAGATAAAATTCAGAAATCTATCATGGCGTTATCAAAGGGTAAAACTCTTCTTGTGATCGCCCACCGCCTTTCCACCATTCAGAACGCAGATCAGATTGTCGTGTTGAAAAAAGGCCGGATTGTGGATTGCGGAAAGCAGGAAGAATTGTTGAAGCGGTGTCCGCTTTATGCGGATATGTGGAAAGCCCACATCGGGGCGAAGAATTGGTCTGTGAGTGAAAAGAAGGAGGTGGCCGCTCATGTTTAAGTCTATGAAACGGATCATTAAATGGGCGGGGAAATATAAGGGACGCCTCTATCTTGGCTCTGTTTTTTCCTTTTTCAGCAGCCTGTCTACGGCGATCCCTACAATGGCTGCCGCTTATGCCCTTGATAAAGCAATCGCAGCTTATTGGGCAGGCAACACAATAGAATCCTCCCTGATCTGGCAGATGCTTTGGATTATTGTTGGCTCGATTGCGCTTAACTTTCTACTCTCTTATTTGCGGGCGGTGTTGCAGGAAAGCATTGGTTATGAAGTAGCCGCAGGGCAGCGAATCCATTTAGGCGATGTGCTGAAAAGGGTTCCTCTGGGATATTTTTCCAAAAACAGCGTGGGCGATATTCTGACAGGTGTTACCACGGAGCTATCCACACTCGAATTGCAGGGAATGAAGATGGTTGACATCATCATCAACGGATATGCAAAGTTTATTGCAATTCTCCTGTGTTTCCTTTTCCTGAGTCCAGCCGCAGCAGTGATTTCTGTTGTCGGCGTTGCCTTTTCCTCATTGGCCTTACATGGTATCAGCAGGCATAGTGAAAAGACCGCTGCTATCACGCACCAGGCCATGGAGGATATGTCTGGCTCTGCGATTGAATATATCCGCGGGCTGTCCATCGTTAAATCGTTCGGACAGGAAGGGGCTTCTATCGAAAGTTTCCGCAAGGCAAATACGGATTTGAAAAATATTCATATCAAAGTAGAAAAAGGCTATACGCCATTTAACTGCTTGCATCTGTTCTCCTTAAAACTGGCATCTATGGGGATTGTGTTTATCTGTGCATGGCAGACACTTAACGGGCAAATGAGTCTTGCTTATTTCCTGATGTTTGTTCTGTTTTCTTTCGTAATCTTTGGAAGTGTGGAAAACATTAACGACGCGGCTCACATGCTGGGTCTTATAGATTCCGCTATGAATAAGCTGGAAGCTCTGGAAAATGCAGAATATATCGACCAGGACGGAAAAGATATTACACCGACCTCGTATGACATTACTTTTCAGGATGTATCCTTTGGTTACGATAAACGGACTGTATTGCATGATGTGAATTTCACGATTCCGCAGAATACCACAACAGCGATTGTAGGTCCCTCCGGGAGCGGCAAGTCTACCCTGTGCAGCCTGATTGCACGCTTTTATGATGTTGACGCCGGAAAAATCACTTTAGGAGAAACAGATATTCGAGAATTTACCTGTGACAGTTTACTAAAAAATATCAGTATGGTGTTCCAGAATGTATATCTGTTCCGGGATACAATCCGTAACAATATCAAATTCGGCAGCCCGGACGCTTCGGAGGAACAGATGATTGCCGCTGCAAAAGAAGCGCGCTGCCATGACTTTATTATGGCCTTGCCAGATGGATATGATACCGTCATTGGGGAGGGCGGTTCTTCTCTTTCCGGCGGTGAAAAGCAGCGGATTTCGATTGCCCGAGCCATGCTGAAAGATGCGCCGATTGTTATTTTGGATGAGGCCACGGCCAGCATTGACCCAGAGAATGAGCATTTGATTCAAGAGGCTATTTCCGCACTGACACATGGTAAAACAATCATAACGATTGCCCATAGACTGGCGACGATTGAAAATGCGGATCAAATTCTTGTCATTGATGGTGGAACCGTCGTGCAGAAAGGAACCCATAAGGAATTGCTGGCTCAAAGGGGAACCTATCAGGAATTTATTAAGATTCGGGAACAGACTGAGGGCTGGAGGATTCAACAATAAGCATAAAGGAGGAACTGATGAAGATTCATGCGTCTGGGGAGGATTATCTGGAGGCTATCCTTGTTCTACAAAAGAAAATGGGCATGGTCCGCTCCATTGATCTTGCCCGGCACATGGGCTTTAGCAAACCGAGTATCAGCCATGCGGTAGGCGTTTTGAAAAATGGAGGTTTTCTGACCGTGGCTGATGATGGGTTCCTTCATCTGACCGTCATAGGTCGGGAGATTGCCGAGAAAATCTATGAACGCCATTTGTTTTTTATGGAGCAGTTTGTCGCTGCTGGCGTCGATCAGGAAACAGCGGAACAAGACGCCTGCCGGATTGAACACGCCATCAGTGATACATCTTTCCGAAAGCTGAAGGAGAAAGTACAAGGAACCGATTAGCGCACACCGGCTCCGCTCTGCATAATAAGTTATCTGCCCCGTCCGGGGAAAGAAAAAAACCGTTGACTGGGGCAGATAATTTCGTGCGCTATTTTAAGGTTTGAACTCAATCGGCGGTTTTGAAGGACAATTTCAGAGCCGCCGTTTCTTTGCGTTTACACAAACTAATGACGACTTGCAGGGACACGGTAGCCGCTTGGAGGTTAATTTGCCGTGTCTCTTTTGCTTTTTCAAAGCTCCCATGATCTACATCAATTAAAAAAAGCATTGCCCCTCCTCCGGGCAAGTATAGCATCGCATCGGCATTATCGTTCCATGTGATTCAGTATAATAATGACTGTTCTTGGCGTGCCAGTTTCCCATTGCGGGAATCTGGCGTTTTTTGTTGCCTTTTTTTCGGAGATAATCCGGCTGTATACCGGTGCCGTTCCCCACCTCCATTCGATTCACTCGTCAATCACCCGTGAATCGAAATGGAGGTACATAATGAAGAAAATTAACCTTCGGGAATTTTATCCTGATGTTTATACAACAGATTTTTTTGTAGATGTGACAGAGGAAGTAATGGAGACTATTCGAGCAGCCGAACGTGCGGAGGCTGCGTATGAGCGAAAGATGTATCGTTATAAAGCACAGTATTCTCTGGATTGCGAGAATGGCATTGAAAATGCGGTGCTGTTAAAGCCGCAAACACCGGAGATCATCAAACCTCTGGGAGAGATGTATATGGAAGAAGTGACTGCTGACGATATTCGGCTGGCACTTGTTCCATTGTCAAAGAAATCGGAAGGCTTATATAATAAGCTATAAATGAGCAAGTTCGTGATTTTGCATAAAAAGAAAGACACCTTAAATCGTTTGTGTTGTATAATGAAAGTAACCAAACAAACATTGCAACATTTACGAAAGAAGGTGCCTCTCGCAAATACTATACATCATTCTACATTCATATACAACCAGTTGAAGAAATTAAATTTATGCAAATCTTTTTCGGTGTTACTGTTCACACCTCGCGGGATATTACCAGTGAACAGTAACGTTTGGATTGCTATTTTTATGCAACTGTTTCTTGCTGCTCTTGACAAAATAATTTTTAGAGATTATAATTATAACAGCGTTATATATCACTGTTATATAGGAGGTATGCAAAATTAACGGAAATGGAACGACTTTAGAAAATATCCACCGGGCAGCGAAAGCAGAATTTTTAGAAAAAGGATATAAAGACGCTTCCCTGCGGAATATTGTGAAATCCGTGGGAATGACTACCGGAGCCTTTTACGGATATTACAAAAGCAAAGAAGAACTTTTTGAAGCCATCGTTGGTGAACATTATGAATATATTCGTAACCGTTTTATAAAGGCACAGCAGGAGTTCGCCGAACTACCAGCTGCCCAGCAGCCGGAAGTCATGAGTGATATTTCGGGAATCTGCATGTACGATATTCTCTATTATGCGTACGAACATTTAGAGGAATGTAAACTGATTCTCTGCTGTTCGGAAGGGACAAAATTTGCCGGGCTAATTGATGAAATGGTGGAGATTGAGGTAGATGGGACGCATGCCTATCAGGATGTCTTAAGGCAGCTTGGACGGCCCTCTCCGCATATCGATCCTTCGCTGGAGCATATTCTGATCACCGGAATGCTTCATACTTTTTTTGAATTGATCATCCACGAAATGCCGCTCAAAGATGCCGAAAACTACGTTAGAGAAATGCGCGCCTTTTATACGGCGGGATGGATGAAAATTATGGGGCAGTAATGCCTTATAATTTTTGCCTGTAAGTTAGCTATAGCTAACATAAATTCGGATATTGAAGAACATAGACGTGTTCTCTTTATCATAAACACAAAGAAAAGGAGGAATTTTTTTGAAAAAACAATCCAATTTATCACGCTTGCTGGAAATTGCAGGCAGCCATAAGTACCTGACCTATGCTTCCTGGGTGCTTTCTGCAATCAGTGCCCTGATTGCTCTGGTGCCATTCTATTACATCTGGAAAATGATCAAGGAAGTACTGGAGGTGGCACCAGATTTTGGCCAGGCACAGAACCTGACTGGCAATGGCTGGATGGCAGTATTGTTTGCTGTCCTGGCGGTGCTTGTCTACATAGCCGGGCTTATGTGTTCCCATTTAGGGGCATTTCGTATTGCCACAAACCTGCGTATCCAGACCATGGAGCATATTGTTAAGCTTCCTCTTGGATTTGCCGAGAGTTTTGGCAGCGGAAAACTGCGCAAAATCGTCAACGAATCCAGTGCAGCCACCGAAACCTATCTCGCTCATCAGCTTCCCGACAGAGCCAATGCCATTGCAACCCCCTGCGGTCTTTTGGTGCTGTTGTTCGTGTTTGACTGGAGACTGGGGCTGTTGAGCCTTGTTCCGGTTGTGCTGGGCTTTCTGATTATGATGGCAATGACCGGAAAGCAGATGCAGGAAAAGATGAAAGAATACCAGAATGCGCTGGATGATATGTCCAACGAAGCGGTAGAGTATGTCCGCGGTATTCCGGTGGTAAAAACATTTGGCCAGACGATCTTTTCCTTTAAGAAGTTTAAAGACTCCATTGACCGCTATAAAGTATGGGTGATCGCCTATACCAAGCAGCTTCGGATACCGATGATGTTCTATACAGCTGCGATCAACGGAGTTTTTGCCACACTGATCGCCGGAGGACTGTTGCTGACACAAGACGGTGTGACTTCCGGTTTCTTACTGGATCTCATTTTCTATATCATTATTACGCCGGTTATTTCTGTTACACTGACACGCATCATGTTCCAAAGTGAAAATGCCATGATCGTAGATGACGCTTTACAGAGAATTGACAGCGTTTTGCATTTGAAGCCTCTGGAGGAAACCAAACACCCAATGCATCCGCAAAACGCTTCCGTGGAACTGAAATCGGTTCATTTCAGCTATGACGGAGAAAAAGAAGTATTAAAAGATATTTCACTGACCATTCCTGAAGGACGAACCGTAGCTTTTGTCGGCCCGTCCGGCGGTGGTAAAACAACCCTTGCCAACCTGATTTCCCGATTCTTTGATCCCCAGAGCGGAATGGTAACAATAGGTGGTGTCAATGTGAAAGACATCCCGAAGGAGGAACTCATGAATACGGTGTCTTTCGTATTTCAGAACAGCCGTCTGATCAAGGCGTCCATTCTGGAAAATGTGCGTATGGGGAAACCGGAAGCTACCCGTGAGGAAATTTTGGCTGCCCTTCATCACGCACAGTGCGATGATATTCTGGAAAAACTCCCACAGGGTGTGGATACGGTTGTCGGTACAAAGGGTGTCTATCTTTCCGGCGGCGAGCAGCAGCGAATTGCCATTGCCCGTGTAATGCTGAAAAATGCACCGATCATCATTCTGGATGAAGCCACTGCCTTTGCTGACCCGGATAACGAAAGCCGCGTACAGGCTGCTTTCTCAAGACTTTCCGAGGGAAAGACCGTGATTATGATTGCCCACAGGCTTTCTACCGTAACAAATGTGGATCAGATTTTTGTCATTCAGGACGGACAGGTTGCCGAGTGCGGGAACAGTCGTGAATTGCTTGCAAAAGACGGCATTTTCAGCCGTATGTGGAAAAATTATCAGACTTCCGTGCAATGGAAGGTAACAAAGGAGGTGCAGTGATATGATCAAAAAACTGCAGAAAAAATATGCCCTGTCTGAACAGGGAGCAAAAGACCTGATCAAAGGCTGCCTGGCCTGTGTCCTTCAGAATCTGTCTTTTATGTTTCCGGTAGGTCTTTTATATTACATGGTCAGCGATCTGATGAACGGAGGTGTTCCCGGTGGGAAAATTCCATTTTATGTGGCAGGCTGCGTGGTGTGTATCGGCCTGATTCTGCTGACCACTTTCTTTCAATATAATGCGACCTATTTTGCCACTTACAAAGAAAGCGGTATCCGCCGCATTACCCTTGCAGAGCATCTGCGTAAGATTCCCCTTTCCTTTTTCGGGAAAAAGGATTTAGCCGATCTTACCAGCACCATTATGGCGGACTGTACCTTCCTGGAACAGAGCTTTTCACATTTTATCCCTGAGCTTGCGGGTTCGATCATTTCTACAGTTCTGATTTCCATCGGTCTGCTCTTTACGGACTGGAGAATGGCACTGGCTGCCTTATGGGTTCTGCCGGTTGCCTTTGCGATTGTGGGATTTTCCGCAAAGATTCAGGAAAATCTGAATCAGAAAGCGATGGATGTGAAGATGGCCTGCGCAGACGGGATACAGGAGTGCATTGAAACGGTTCGTGACCTGAAAGCGAACAACGCGGAGCAGGCATATTTAAAAGGTCTGGAAAAGAAGATCCGTGCCGTGGAGCATCGTTCCATCCTCAATGAATTCGGCCTTGCTGTTTTTGTGGTTTCCGCATCGCTGGTGCTGAAGCTTGGTATTGCAACGGTTGCGCTGGCAGGAGCTGTTCTGCTCATGCAAGGAAGCCTCTCCGTGCTTACATTCTTTATGTTCCTTCTGGTAGTATCCCGTTTATATGACCCTTTGCAGGGCGCACTCCAGAATCTTGCGGCAGTCATCAGTACACGAACCAACATTGCCCGTATGAATGAAATTCTCGATCATCCGATCCAGCAGGGCAGCGACAGGCTTTCCAATCAGGGGTATGATATTGTCTTTGACCATGTTGGGTTTGCCTACAATACCGGAGAAACCGTATTGAAAGATGTTTCCTTTACGGCAAAACAGGGAGAGGTTACGGCTTTGGTCGGCCCATCTGGCGGCGGAAAAACAACCGTATCCCGGCTGGCAGCAAGGTTCTGGGATATTAACAGAGGAAAGATTACCGTGGGAGGCATGGATGTATCCCGAATTGACCCGGAAACACTGCTTTCTCTGTATTCCATCGTATTCCAGGATGTTACACTGTTTGACAATACGATTCTGGAAAATATCCGAATCGGAAACAAAGATGCCACAGATGAACAGGTCATTGCTGCTGCGAAACTTGCTAATGTAGATGAATTTGCGGAAAAACTGCCGGATGGATGGCATACCAATATCGGGGAAAATGGCTGTGAACTTTCCGGCGGAGAGCGCCAGCGTATCTCTATTGCCCGTGCATTTCTGAAAAATGCGCCGATCATTCTTTTAGATGAAGCTACTGCTTCCCTGGATGTGGAGAATGAAACTCTGATACAGACAGCCCTTTCTCGTCTGATCGCAGATAAAACGGTTCTGGTCATCGCCCACAGGATGCGTACCGTAGCAGGAGCAGATAAAATTGTTGTCCTTTCTGATGGCACCGTGGCAGAAGAAGGATCACCAAAGGAGCTGGAAGAAAAGAATGGTGTATATGCCCATATGGTAAAACTGCAGACAGAAAGCCAGAATTGGAAACTTTCATAAAGAAAAAGGAGGGCTGGTTATGCAAAAATTAGGCGTTGTGGAGGATACCCTGTTTGTCCCTATGCTGGGCAGAATCTATGCCAGTGAGCATTGCCCGCAAATTTTATATGATAAAAAAGCATTGGAATTGAAAAATAAGCTACCCTCGGACTTGATTGAGCAGAATAAGCAGAACCAATATACCCTTTTGGCCTCTGCTTCCCGGTCTGCTAATATGGATCGGATTATTCGGGATTTTCTGGAACGCAGACCGAACGGTGCGATTGTCCAACTGGGTTGTGGCCTGGAGACAACCTATTACCGCTGTGATAACGGAAGGGCACGCTGGTATGCTGTGGATCTGCCTCATGTGATCGAATACCGGCGAGGGCTTCTTCCCGAACCGGAGCGTGAATGCTATATTTCCGGGAATGCCTTTGCAAAGGACTGGATCAAAAAAGTCCGCGATGAGGTGCTTGATACTCCGATTCTCGTTATTTCAGGTGGACTATTCCATTATTTTGAGGAAAATAAGGTCATTGCCCTTCTGCGTATGATTGGACAATTTGGAAATATGGAAGTTGTTTTTGATACCGTGAACAGAAAAGGCATGGCAATGATGCAAAAGAAGTACATGAGGCAGGTAGGCCATGCCGATGCGCAGATGTTCTTTTATGTCGATGCAGTGGAAGAACTGGCGGCAAAGATCGGGGGTAATGCAAAGGTGATTGCGGATGAACCATACTATCGTTACATCCCTAAAAACGGCTTAAAGATGTCCACGAAGGTCAGTATGGCGGTTTCTGATTGGTTCTGCATGGTGAAGATGATACAGTTGAAACTATAGATGCTTTTGCGTGGAAAAGAAAAGAGGTTAAATCTTGTTATAACATGTAATAAATGTTACCACAATCAACTCTACAATGATTTGTTTTCCAATAAATTAGAGCGATGATGTATTACTCAAATAAAAATTAAGCACAGAGTGATTCTTTCTAATTGGTAACTAAACTACTTAAAAAAATATTATATAATTAGTTTATATCAACTGATAGGGAGGTGGAAATGAGCATGAGTGAACTCCACAAACCAGAATGGTACGGGGAATGTGCTATAATTTCTGACAAATATAATGATTATGTTCAAATAAAATATAAATGCAATGGGACTGGAACTTTATATGATTACTCATTATTCCCTGGTATCAATTTAATTTTTATGGATTTTAACTGTTCAGATATTTTTCATGAACCGATTCCCAATAAAAATATCATTGAAATTCGTCATTACCAAAAGGGACGCGTTGAGTTTGAATTAAGGAATAATAAGGTTTTTCACATGAAAGAAGGAGAATTATGTATCAATGCTCTTGCTAATGTTCCTGCGGCATATTCTTTTCCCTTTGGATATAGTGTTGGATTGAGTTGTGTGATTGACAAAGATTCTATTGATGCGAAAACAAAACAAATTTTTTCTTACTATAATATTAATGTCTTAAATTTTGGACAAGAATTGGAAATAGAAAAAAAGTGGTTTTTATGCTGGACACCACAGCGATTGTTACATATCTTTGATGAATTATACGCTGCAAAAGGCGTGGAAGGAAAAGATTACTTCCGTATTAAATTATTGGAATTGTTTTACCATATCAAACAACTGCGGATTGAAGATCAGTATGAAGCAACATATTATTCCAAAGAGCAAATTGAAATCATTAAGCGTATCCGACATCAGCTTATAGAAAACCTCGACAAAAAACTATCCATAGAAGAACTCTTGCGAAAAGAGCCAATGAGCAAGGTCACATTTCAAGCTATTTTCAAACAGATTTATGGCGATACGCCCTATGCACATATCAAAAAGTATAAAATGAATCTTGCGGCTGTTTATTTGCAGGAAACAGATCAATCAATCACGCAAATAGCCGGTGAACTTGGATATTCAAATATTAGTAAATTTGCGCGAGCCTTTCAAGAAGTGTTTGGAATGCTTCCAAAGGATTACCGTAAAGCAAAAAAGTGATTTAACTTTTGGGCTGTTTTCTTGATTTACTTTTCCCTTTGGAGTAGTTAGAGACTGCAAACCGGTGTAGAATGACAGCGTAGTTAGTTGTTACTAACTACACTGTCATTTTATTTTAAGGAGGTTTCAAAGATGGAACAAACGGTGAAGAAAAAGTTTGGCATTCGCGATATTATGACGATTGCCGCAATGATGGTCATCAATTTCGCAATTGCAATGGTGATTAGTATGGTTACATTGCCTTTCCCAGCAGTATATTTATACGGCTCTGCTGGTATTGATGCCTTTATTGGAGCAACATTTTATTTGGTTGCGGCAAATCGCATTAACAAACACGGATTGTTGTTTGCTTGGGCTACGGTTTATGGACTAATCCAAGGTGTTATGGGTTATATGTTCTTGGTTCCCTATTTCTTGATTGTAGCCCTCATTGCCGAGTTATGCATGGTTGGCAAGAATACATACCGAAGTGCAGTTCGCAACCGAATTGGCTGGATGGTCAACTCAATCGGAAATTTTGTAGGCTGTGCCGTACCGCTGTGGTGGTCTTGGGACAGCTATCAGGAAATGGCAGCAAGCAGCGGTTTTGATGCAAATACCTTGAATATGCAGCTCTCTATGGTGACTTCTCCGGCGCTGATGCTTCTGGGTGTTGTCATTACTGCGGTTCTTGCAATTCTTGGTACATTGTTCGGCCAGCGGTTGCTCAGAAAGCATTTCCAAAAAGCTGGCATTGTAGGATGATGGCCGGAGAAAAAAAGCAAAGGCGGATTGACCGGATTGACGGGCGCACAGTTCTTTTCCTGACGCTGTGCGCCTGCCTTGTGACTTTCCTTACCACGAGTTTTTGGGGACATGGGATTTTTACCTTTTGGATTTTTCTGATCCTGTGCTGGTTCGGCTTGTATAAGCAGGCTATTGGATGCTTTGCGGTCTATTTGGTAGCGATTGTATGGCTGATGATCGAGACAAAGTATCAGATCAGTATCCCGTCACCGCTGTTACTCAGCATGATTTACAAGCTGCTGCTCCCCGCTATGCCAGCCTATCTTCTGGCGAAAATTCCGTCCGGGAAACTGACGGCCAACTTGAGGAAAATGCCTATCCCCACCCGTATCATGCTTGTTTTGATCGTCATGCTCCGCTTTGCTCCGACTGTGCTGCATGAATTTGGAGAAGTCAGGGAAGCCATGAAAATCCGTGGCTTCTTAAAATCGGTTGGCAATGTTTTGAGGCATCCGATGGACACGTTGGAATACGCCATTGTTCCGATGGTGTTCCGCTCCTTAAAGATTGCGGACGAGTTAGCCGCTTCTGCCATTGTCAGAGGAATTGAAAGCCCCTACAAGAAAGAAAGCTACTATGTCAGCCGGATCGCTGCGCTGGATTACTTTTTGATTGTTGTCAGCGTGGGAGCTGCCGTGTGCTGCTGTCTTTTATAGGAGGAATGGAATGGGAAAAGAAATTATGATCCGTGACCTGACCTTTTCCTATGGCGGGAACGGAAATCAACTGGAACATATATCGTTAGATATTGCCGCCGGGGAGGTCATTGTTATGACTGGCCCATCAGGGAGCGGGAAAAGCTCTTTGACGAGAGTGATTAACGGCCTGATCCCCTACTTTTACGAGGGGAAATTAAGCGGCGAGGTTTTTGTGGACGGAAAACCGCTGAAAGAGATTCCGTCCTGGGAGCGCGGCAAAATCGCAGGGAATGTATTTCAAGACCCCAGGAGCCAGTTTTTTGCCAATGAGGTAGCCGGTGAGATTGCTTTCGGCTGTGAGAACTACGGGTATTCCCATGAGGACATTCAGAGCCATGTTCACCGGGCGGCGGCGGACATCAAAATTCAGGACATTCTGGATCACAGTCTGCACAGCCTGTCTTATGGGATGCGCCAGAAAGTTGCGATTGCGTCTGCGGAGGCGATTGACCCGGAAATCTATGTCATGGATGAACCGTCTGCCAATCTGGATATTGCATCTACCTACCGCTTTGCAGACATTATCCGCGATTTGAAACAGCAGGGAAAAACCATCATCATAGCGGAACACAGGCTTTATTATCTGATGGATCTGGCAGACCGCTTCCTGTGTGTGCAGAAAGGGAAAATTGTGCGGGAATTTACCGCGCAGCAGATGAAAGCCCTGTCCAATGAGGAGATCCGGGTGCTGGGGCTTCGCACTCCTGACCTGCACCAGATCGAGCAGGCGGAAATCCCATCTGCGGCAACCAGCGAGGTTGTTCTGGAAGTGAAAAAGCTGAACCACTCTTTTGGTGAGACGATTGTGGCAAAGGATATTGACTTTCAATGCTGCAAGGGAGAAGTGGTAGCCCTGATTGGCCCTAACGGGACGGGCAAAAGCACCATAGGACGAATCCTGGCAGGGCTATTGAAAGAGAAATCCGGCGAAGTCGTTTTGTTCGGAAAGCATTGCAGACCGAAAGGCCGCTTGGGAAAGGTCTGGTACATTCCCCAGGATTTAGACAGCCAGCTTTTCGGTGAGGATTTGCTTGACGAACTGACTACCGGCGCAGAAGTCAACCCGGAGCGGAAACAAGCGGCGGAAGAAATCCTGGAGGCCCTGGAACTGACGCCATTCATCAAACAGCATCCCTCTACGCTGTCAGGAGGGCAAAAGCAGCGGCTGGCTCTTGGCGTGGCTCTAATGCACGAAGCGCCGATCATCGTACTGGATGAACCGACAAGCGGGCTGGACGGTACGAATATGCGGAATGTCAGCCGGATGATCCGCAAGCTGGCAAAGATGGGGCGCACCATTATCGTCATTACCCATGACGCGGAGTGTGCGCTTGCCTGCTGTGAGCGGGCAATACGCCTGGAGAACGGCTGCATTACCGATGATTTTCAAATCAGAGGCGCAGAGCTTCTTTTAGACAAAATTGGATATGACAAAAAGGAGGGTTAGAAATGGCACAGCAAAACGAGAAGCAGCCGAAAGCGAAAACCGGACTGGCACGCTGCCTGGAGCTGGCTTCCGGCCATAAAGGGCTGGTGTTCCTGGCAGGTTTTTTGGCGGCGCTGGCTGCGATCTGTTCTTTTGTACCGTACTTATCAATCTACTACATCATTCGGGAAATCCTGTTTGTTTACCCGGATATGTCGCTCTTGAATGTTTCCACGATTTCGACCTGGGGATGGCTGGCCCTGGCTGGAATTTTGGGGAACATCGTATTTTACTTTTTTGCCCTGTTGTGTTCCCACGTTGCGGCGTTTGGAACGCTTTATGAATTGAAGGTGGCCTTTGCCGACCACATCATGCAGATTCCCCTTGGGTATCATCTGACCCTGGGCAGCGGCAAAATGAGAAAAATCATGGACGAAAACATTGAAAGCGTTGAGAAATTCATCGCTCACCAGCTCCCGGACTTTGTGGCCTCGCTGGTCGCACCGCTTGTTCTGGTCATCATTCTTCTTGGAATTGACTGGCGGTATGGCGTGGTTTGTCTGGTCGGTATTGTTCTGGCCTTTATTGTGCAGTTTGCAGGCTTCAACGGAGAAGCAAAGGAAAAAATGCACCGTTTCCAGACCGCTCAGGAAAACATGAACAGCGCCTCCGTGGAATATGTGCGCGGTATGTCGGAGATCAAAGCATTTAATCAGACCGCCGATTCCTTTAAGCGGTTGGGCAAATCCATTACAGACTATACCTCTTTTGTGTTGGAGTACGCATTGGGCTGGCAAAACTGTATGCCTGCTTTTACCACGATCATCAACAATATTTATCTGCTTTTGATTCCGGTGGGCATTCTGATCGGGATGCACACTACGGATTTCAGGGAGTATTCGCTGACATTTATTTTCTACCTGATTATTGTCCATGCGATTTCCGGTGTCCTGAATAAAATCATGTATATCTCTGAGTCCTTTACGCAGATTGACGGCAGCGTGGAGCGTATGGATGAAATCCTGCGTATCCCGGCCCTGCCCGAAAAGAGTACGGCGGCAACAATCGAAAACTATGGGATTGCTTTCCGGGATGTCAGCTTTTCCTACGAAGCCGATTCCCAGGTCAAGGCCCTGTCTCATGTTTCTTTCTTTGCGGATCAGGGCAAGGTGACAGCCATTGTCGGCCCCTCCGGTGGCGGTAAGAGTACCATCGCCAGCCTGATCTCCCGGTTTTATGATGTGACGGACGGAAGTATTCAGATCGGCGGCGTTGACATTCGGGACATTCCGTTGGATGCGCTGATGGATAAGGTCAGCTTCGTATTTCAGGATACGTTCCTGTTCAAGCAGAGCATCCTGGATAACATCCGTATGGGAAATCCAGATGCTACGGAAGAACAGGTGATTGCGGCGGCAAAGGCTGCAAGATGCCATGAATTTATTGAGCAGCTTCCGAACGGGTATCAGACTGTAATCGGCAGCACCGGCGTCCATCTTTCCGGTGGTGAGCGCCAGCGGATTGCCATTGCAAGGGCTATCGTAAAAGACGCGCCCATTATCGTTCTGGACGAGGCAACTGCGTTCAGTGACCCGGAGAACGAGTACCTGATTCAAAAAGCCTTTGAAAAGCTGATTCAGAATAAAACGGTTGTAATGATCGCCCATCGCCTGTCTACGATTCGTAATGCTGACCAGATCCTTGTCATGGAAAAGGGCTGTCTGATTGAATCCGGCACCCATGACGAGCTGCTGAAGAAGGACGGAAAATACGCGCAGATGTGGAGCAGCTATACGGAGTCGATCAACTGGAAAATTGGCACAGGAAAGGCGGTGTGATCTATGAGTAAGCTGAAAGAAAAGTTAATGCTGTCGGAGAAAGGCTACTCCGACCTGAAAAAAGCGATTACGGCCTGCACAATAACTAATATTGCGCTGTTGCTTCCGTCTATGGTAGCCTGCCTGCTCTTTTGGGAGTTGTTAAAGCCATTTACTGGAGAAACAATTTCGTGGGCCGCATTGTGGAAATTGCTCGGCTTGGGGCTGGTGGCGGCTATTCTGGTGTTTCTGGCTGCGAAAAACGATTATAGGAAAACCTATATTGCTTCCTATAAGGAGGCCAGCACGACCAGACTTCGGATCGCGGAGCGTCTTCGCAAGCTCCCCATGAGCTTCTTTAACACAAAGGATTTGTCCGACATTACCACAAACATGATGGCGGATTGCAGCAGCATGGAATCCATGCTCAGCAGTACCATCCCGCCGCTGATTGCGAATATAATCTCTGTTACTCTGACTTGTATTTGTCTGGCGTTTTTTGATTGGCGCATGGCCCTTGCGATTTTCTGCACGATGCCGGTTACATTCCTTATCATCTTGGGCGGGCGCAAGCTGCAACTTCATCTGTTTGACAAACAGGTGGATGTGAAACTGGAGGCGTCCAGCCAGATTCAGGAATACCTGGAAGGTATTAAGATCATCAAATCTTGTGGTCTTGGCGGTTCCCGCTTTGATGCGTTGGATAAAGCACTCCAGGCCATGAAAAAAATCGCCATTAAAGTGGAACTGGCCTCCGGTATTCTGGTTCAGGGAGCCAGCCTGATCCTGCAAGCAGGGCTTGGCATTACTATTTTCATTGGAACGGTGCTGATAACCGGCGGCAAAATCGAATTGCTCCCTCTGCTGGTGCTGCTCATGTTCTCCACGCAGATTTACGGCCCGATCCTTGCCATTCTCTCACAGTTGACTTCTCTGTTTCATTTGGAGACTGTCACCAACCGTATGCGTACCCTGCTGACCACGCCCGCTATGGAGGGCGAGGATAAGGATGTATCCAAGTATGACATTGAACTGAAAAATGTCACTTTCGGATATAACCAGGACGATGTTATCAAGGATGTGTCTTTTTCTATTCCTGCTGGCAGCGTAACGGCCCTGGTAGGGCCTTCCGGCAGCGGCAAAAGCACAATTTCCAAACTCATTGCCCGCTTTTGGGATGTAAGAAAAGGTCTGATTTCCATTGGTGGTATGGATGTTCGCACCATTGAACCGGAACACCTGATGCGCTGTATGTCCTTTGTATTTCAGGATGTGACCTTGTTCAACGACACTGTTTTTAACAATATCCGTGTAGGCAATATGAACGCTACCGAGGAGCAGGTCATGGCGGCGGCAAAGGCGGCATACTGTGACGAATTTATCCAGAGGTTGCCGGACGGTTATCAGACTGTCCTTGGAGAAAACGGCAGCACTCTTTCTGGTGGTGAGCGTCAGCGGATTTCCATTGCCCGCGCTCTGCTGAAAGATGCCCCGATTATTCTTCTTGATGAAGTAACAGCATCTCTTGACCCGGAGAACGAGGTTTTAATCCAGCGGGCCATTGCAAAGCTGGTGGAGGGTAAGACAGTCATTATGATTGCTCACCGGCTTCGTACCGTTGTGGATGCCGACCAAATTCTCGTTCTTGATAACGGTAGACTGGTGGAACACGGTACACATGATGAATTGATGAAAAAGAACGGATTGTACCATAAACTGTTCCATATCCAACAGGAGAGTCTTGGTTGGGCTGTGTAAATTGTTTTAGAAGGGAGATGTTCCATGAAACTTCGTGCGTCCGGGGAGGACTATCTGGAAACCATCCTTGTTCTCCATAAGAAAACGGGTATGGTGCGCTCCGTAGATGTGGCCCGGCACATGGGAGTGTCAAAGCCAAGCGTATGTGTGGCAGTAAACACTTTGAAAGACGGCGGCTTTCTTACGATGGACGAAGATCACTTTCTCCATCTGACCGATGTGGGCCGCGAGGTGGCTGAAAAAATCTATAAGCGTCACTGCTTCTTTACTGAGCAGCTTATCGCCGCAGGCGTTGACCCCAAGACTGCCGTTCTTCGGATGCTGGCGCTTTTGCTTGTCGTTTTTTCGGGAATTTCCCCGAAAGGTGCCGCTCACCGCCTTCATTTCGATTCACTCATCAACCTGTGAATCGAAATGGAGGTACATAATGCAGAAGATCAATCTTCGGGAACTGTATCCCGATGTGTATAAAACCGATGTCTTTGTGGACGTGGCCGAGGAAGTACTGGCGGCAATCCGGGGCCAGGAGAAGGACGATGCTGCCTACGAGCGCCGGAAGTTCCGGCACAAGGCCCATTACTCTCTGAACCGGGAGGATGGCATTGAAAACGATGCCCTCAACCGGCCGCTCATCCCGGAGGAAATCTTGGAGCAGAAGCAGCTACGGGAGGAAGTGTACGCCGCGCTGATGCAGCGGACTGAAGAAACTGGCGCGTCTGCTGGGAACGGCCCGATAATATGACCGCCGCATAGTGGCAAAAAAATAGCTGGTGGAGGATTGTTATTCCTCCACCAGCTTACTTATCCTCTAAATGTTCATCTGGATCAACCCCAGCTGTCTTTACCATCTCTTTCAGCTCATCAGCCAACGCGCGGGTCGAGTTTAACAGCACTTTTCTGGCAGCCGGAGGGCACGAAAGGTAAAGCTGCCGCATATCGTTGGCGGCTTGCTCATCTTCTGGCAAATCGAGATTCATCAGGGAATCCAAGGATAAATTCAAGACTTTGCAAAAAGCACGCAGAACCTCAAAGGAAGGGTTCCTTACCCCTCTTTCACAGCTTTGAACGTGCTTCAGCGAAAAATGGCTCTGATCTGCGAGTTCCTGTTGCGTCAGTCCTTTTTCCTTACGCGCTTTTTGTATTCTTCGTCCCAGCTCTTTTATCAGTTCCATAGGCACTATCGTCTCCTTAATCATATTTTATCGCTACGAGGATGGAAAGCGTGTAAAGCATACGGTTACGCCGGTCCTCGGTGAAAAGGCAGCACATAACGGAAAAGTGATTTACAGCTTAGATTTTGAAGTGACGCCGCACCAGCTGCGGCATACATACATTACGAATCTGATTCATTCGTCCGTAGACCCGAAAACGGTTCAATACCTGGCGGGACATGAGAGCAGTAAAATTACGATGGACATTTACGCAAAGGTCAAATACAACAGACCGGATGAGCTGGTAAGAACAATGGGTGGTGCATTTGCCCAGTGGGATGCAGCACAGGCATAACATTATAAAAGCAGGAAACAACGCAGGAGCGAGGCAAGGATGTCTCGCTCTTCCCGTAGGAATAAAATAAGCCAGTGACGAAACCTTCAAATTTCGCTCACTGGCCTACTTTGTTTCAAGTTTCTTGGAAAGCTCCTTTAGTTCCTCTGTAAATCCACGAGTGTGTTGCAATAAGGTTTCCCGCATCTCCGGCGGGCAGTTCATATAAAGTAGCTTCATCTCATTCTGCCCTGCTTCGTCCGGCGAGAGATCCGGGTACATAAGCGAGTCCAGTGAAAGATGAACCACCTTTGCCAATGCTTTCAAAATCAGATAAGAAGGATTTCTCCTGGCTTTCTCAATATCGGCAATCTGTTTGGTAGAAACATGGGATTCATCTGCCAGCTGTTCCTGCGTCAGATTTTTTTGTTTTCGTGCTGCTTGGAGCGCATCTCCCAAGGCGGTTAAATCGTCAATCGGCATTATCGTTCACCTCAATAATATTGTATCGTTCCGGTTCAATTTGAGGAATAACCTTATCATTCCGGTTTGCCAGTATGATTATACCGATTTTCTTTTTTTAACAGCATGGTTGCGGGCTTGTATTCTTCGAGCAAATGAAATATAATAAAATAAATTGTCGGAGGTGTGAACATGGATTACATGACGCTCAAAGAGGCAAGCGCAAAATGGGGCGTTTCGTCCCGTCAGATAAATTATTACTGCACCGATGGACGCATCCCCGGTGCTGTCAAAATGGCCGGTGTCTGGCTGATCCCCAAGGAGGCAGAGAAGCCAAAGGACAGACGGTATAACGAAAGCAGGTGATACAGTGCTGCATATAGCAATTTGTGATGATGAAAAAGACTTTGTTCAGTATTTGACCGACTTACTGAACCAATACAGCAAGGAAACAGGACGGAACATAAAGATTACCCCGTACTATGACGGTATGGAGCTAATCGAGAAATACGATCCAACCATAGACCTGATTTTTCTTGATATTCAAATGAAGATGGTAGACGGACTTCATGCTGCCGAGCGCATCCGGCAGATGGACGAAACCGTGGGTATTATTTTTCTCACTACTCTGACACAGTATGGGCTTGAGGGATATAAATACCATGCGACGAACTACATCATTAAGCCCATGAAATATGCCCGGCTCAAATCAGAAATGGACAAATTTGTGGAGCGCAGCCAGAAAGAAGATACCCCCTCTCTGGTGATTACCAACGATACCGGCAAATATAAAGTGCCGCTGAAATCCATTCGATACGTTGAAACCTATAACCGCAATCTGATGTTCCATACCGAGCAGGAAAATATTATCTGCTATAAGAGCATGAAAGAAGTGGAACGGGAACTTTGCGACAAAGACTTTGTGCGCTGCCATACCAGCTATATTGTCAATCTGTTCTATGTGAAAGGCATCAAGAAGCTGGATATTGAATTGATTACAGGTGAGGTCATTCCCATCAGCCAGCCCAAACGGAAAGAATTTATGGAACGGCTGACGGACTATTGGGGGAATTTCTTATGATCCGCTTTTTTGAAATTCTCTCTTTTTTATTGGCATGGGGATATACAGCGATTTTCTTTCTTATTTTGAAATCCTTTCTTCCTCTCCGCAAAAATGTGGTACTAAAAGTTATAGCGTTTCTGATTTGTGGCTATTTAGCTGATTCCATTATCTATTCCAATGATGCTGGAAGTCTGTTTGGTACAATGTTTTTGTTTTTTCTCTATGTTCTACTGTTTTATCGCGGGACATTCATGGAGAAATTATCGGTCATACTTGTTTTTTATCCGGCACTCATTGCCATTAACTACTTAATGCTTGACACCGGGGGTCGATTATTCAAAATCGTAACCCAAGCAAGTTATGAGGAGGCTTTACAATCCTCAACACTCATGCTCACCAGTACAGCCATTCATACGGTGTCCCTTTTGCTGCGGTTACTTATGTTCTGGATTGGTGCATGGTTGGTTTTGCGGAGGTTTTTGGAAAAAATTCCGTCCCATCTGAACATAAAGACATGGCTGATTATTGATATGCTGATTCTTGCCTCATTTGTGGCAATCTTCACAATTATCTACTTTATGCCTGAAAATACTGTGATTGTTTATCCCATCTGTGGGGCTTCTATTTTTTCCAGTTTCAGTTGTATGTATCTGGCAGCCTATATCTATGATTCCATGCAGACAGCATACCGAGTACAGCAGATGGAAACACAGCGGGATTATTACAAGGAGCGCATTGTCGAAGAAGAACGTGTCCGTTCCATCTACCACGACCTGAAAAACCACCTGCTTGTCATGGAAAACAGGCAGAATACAGCAGAAACCCGGCAGATGGCCGAAACGCTCCGCTCTCAAATTGCAGACTATGAGGACTATGTGCATACAGGAAACGAGTTTCTTGACATCATTCTAAAGGATAAGGCAGCAAAAGCCCGCGAAAAGCAGATTGATTTCTCGGCTTTGGTTGATTTCAAGGGTATGGACTTCATAGAGCCGTTGGACATCAGCACCATCTTCAGCAATGCCATCGACAATGCTATGGAGGCCAGCGAACGGTTGCCGGAAGATCAACGATTGGTTACTGTCAAGGCCGAGCGTGTTCGGGATATGCTGATTATCGCGGTGGAAAACAACACCTTACCGGGGACACGGCCAGCCGAGGGAACCACAAAGAAAGATCGTTTCGTACATGGCTTTGGTATTCCCAATATTAAAAAAGCCGTTGAAAAATACGACGGACAGTGCAGCTTCCATCAGGGGGATGGAACTTACCTGCTGAAAATCCTGATCCCGATTCCTTAACAGATTGACGCCGCTTCTTCACGAAGCGGCGTTTCTTTTTTGTGCAGACTTAGTTTTTTCATTGTAGATGTTAGTTTACGCATTTTCCATTGTGCCTTTCTTTTGCCCGGATATAATGAAGAAAAAACACAAAAAGCAAAGAGAGGTTATAGAACATGAGTATTTTAAGCACCAAACAACTGACAAAGCAATACGGCACCGAGCCGAATATTGTTAAGGCGCTGGACGGCGTGAGCATTTCCATTGAGCCGGGCGAGTTTGTTGCCATCATCGGCACATCCGGCAGCGGCAAGTCAACCCTGCTGAATATGCTGGGGGGATTAGACCGCCCCACTTCCGGCTCTGTCAGAGTAGATAATTACGGGCTGGGCAAGCTGAAAGACGAGGACTTGACTGTGTTCCGCCGCCAGCGGATCGGTTTTATCTTTCAGAACTACAATCTGGTTCCCGTCTTGAATGTGTATGAAAATATCGTTATGCCCATCCAGCTTGACGGGAAAAAGCCGGATCAGAAATTTATCAAAGAGATCGTGGCTTTGCTGGGGCTGGAAAAGAAGCTCTACAATATGCCCAACACTCTTTCCGGCGGCCAGCAGCAGCGCGTTGCCATTGCAAGAGCTTTAGCCAGCAAACCGGCAATCATCCTTGCCGACGAGCCGACCGGCAATCTGGACAGCAAGACCAGTGATGAAGTGATCGAGCTTTTGAAAGTCACCAGCCAGAAATTTCATCAGACCATTGTAATGATTACCCATAACCCGGAAATTGCAGCGCAGGCAGATCGTACCATTCATATCGAAGATGGACGGATTGCAGAGTAAGGCGGTGATACCATGAAAAGACAAAAATCAATGATACGCATATTGACAAACCGCAGTTTCAAGGCAAACAAAACGCGCAATCTGGTTGCCATCTTTGCCATTGTTCTGACAACGGTAATGTTTACATCTCTGTTTGTCCTGTCACAGAGCATGGTTGAAAACCTGCGGAACATGAATTTTCAGCAGGCCGGATATAACAGCCATTTGAGTTCCGGCATCATGACGGACGCGGATGTGGAGAAGATCACCACCCATGAAGCTGTCCGGGACTTTGGCAAAAGCATTGTGGTTGGAATTGCTGAAAACAAGGAATTGACCGGGCGGCAGGTAGAAATCCGCTATGGGGATGAAAACTATGCCCGTTCCAGCTTTTCCTATCCCACCGAGGGAACTATGCCGGTGCAGGAAAATGAGATTGCTTTGGACACTATTACCCTTGATAAAATGGGGCTGCCTTATGAATTGGGGCAGGAAATCACCCTGCAATGGCGTAAGGACTTAAACGGGGAAGAAATCACCACCAGCACCTTTACCCTCTCCGGCTATTGGGATGGAAATTCTGCTGCTATGGCAAGTATGGCATGGGTTTCCGAAGCCTTTGTTCAAAGCCAGTGTGCAGGTATCGACCAAGTGGAACAGTTGGCAAACGGGCAGGTATTAGGAACGGTGATGCTCCATATCGACCTATACAGCGACAGCAATTTGGAAGATGT
>NZ_JBWLUT010000025.1:0-3362 GCF_056504575.1 Blautia sp. CGZ-1-C1 | reverse complement strand
ACAGGCATGGATGCCCTCACTCACGCAGTCGAAGCATACATCGGAAACTCTACCACAATAGATACCCGCAGGGACGCTTTAAAAGCTGTAAAACTGATTTTTGAAAATATTTACACTGTTTATGAACATGGTGATAACATCCAGGCGCGTCGGAATATGCTCCATGCTTCTTTCTATGCAGGCTGTGCATTTACCAAATCTTATGTAGGATATGTTCACGCAGTTGCTCACTCACTTGGAGGAGAATATAACGTGCCTCATGGACTTGCCAATGCGATTCTGCTGCCTATGGTGCTTCGTAAATATGGAAGCTGCATTGATAAAAAGCTCCACAATCTGGCTGTTGCTGCCGGACTCGCGGATAAGAACACACCAGATCATGAAGCTGCAGAACTTTTTATTCAGGCAATCGAAGAAATGAAACAGAAATTCGGAATCGGAGATACTGTAAAAGAGATCCAGAAAACAGATATCCCGAAGCTGGCACATTATGCAGATAAAGAGGCAAATCCTCTGTATCCTGTGCCAAAGCTGATGGATGCATCAGAACTTGAGAAATTTTATTATATGCTGATTCCTAAATCTGATAAATAATACAACACAATCAAAATTCTACTGACACCAGTACATCATTCTTATATTATATATGGAGGGACTATTCAATGACAGAAACAGAAATTAAAGAAATCGTCCAGAAACAGCGTACCTATTTTTATACCGGCGCAACTTTACCTGTCGATAAAAGAATTGAAGCTTTAAAAAAATTAAAGTCCTGTATTCAGAAATACGAACCTTTGATCAACGAGGCATTAAAGCGCGACCTCGGCAAGAGTAACTTCGAGTCCTATATGTGCGAGGTCGGACTTGTACTCTCCGAACTCAGCTATATGATCCGCCATACGCCATCCTACGCAAAGGAAAAAAACGTAATAACCCCTCTTGCACAGTTCGCCTCCAGAAGCTATAAAAAGCCGTCCCCTTATGGTGTAGTTCTTGTTATGAGTCCTTGGAATTATCCGTTCCTGCTCACCATCGATCCACTGATAGATGCGATTGCCGCAGGAAACACCGTAGTATTAAAACCAAGTGCTTACTCACCCAATACAAGTCGTGTCATTGAAACTATCATCTGCGAATGTTTTGACCCGCATTATGTAACCGTTGTAACAGGCGGACGCACAGAAAATACTGCGCTCCTCAATGAACATTTCGACTATATCTTCTTCACCGGAAGCCAGAATGTCGGTCGTGAAGTTATGTCAAAGGCATCTGCACACCTGACTCCTGTTACCCTGGAGCTTGGTGGAAAAAGTCCCTGTATCGTAGAAAAAAGTGCCAACCTGAAACTGGCAGCCAGACGGATTGTATTCGGAAAATATCTCAACTGCGGTCAGACCTGCGTTGCACCAGATTATATCTACTGTGATAAGGAAATTAAAGATGAACTTATCCGCCAGATTCAGAAACAAATTAAAAAACAGTTTGGATCTGCACCTCTGAATAATAAAAATTATGGCAAAATCATCAATGAGAAACACTTTACCCGTATCAGCAATCTTATCAATCCGGATAAAGTAATCTGCGGCGGTGACAGCAATCCAAAAACACTTCAGATTTCACCTACCGTTATGGATCATGTTACTTTCCAGGATGCCGTTATCCAGGAAGAAATTTTCGGCCCGGTGCTTCCGGTATTGACTTATGATTCACTGGATGAAGCTATCGTAACCGTTAACTCCATGGCACATCCACTGGCTCTGTATATCTTCACTTCCGACAAGGATGTCGCCCGCAAAGTCACCTCTCGCTGTGGATTCGGCGGTGGCTGTGTGAATGATACGATCATCCATCTGGCAACCAGCGAGATGGGATTTGGCGGCTTTGGCGAAAGCGGTATGGGATCTTACCATGGCAGAGACGGGTTCAATACCTTTGTCTCACTTCAAGAGTATTGTAGATAAAAAAACATGGCTGGACCTCCCTATGAGATACCAGCCATATAGAAAAATCTATGAAAAACTGATCAGAAAGTTCCTGAAATAAGGAACTTTCTTCTATTATTACTACTTTTCTTACACTGCATCTTTATATATTCTCTGTATATGCATCGCCAGATATCCAATCTCCGTCTCATCCAGCTTATGACCTATACATCCTTCCAGATTCTTGCATATCTCCGCTGCGATTTCATAAGCCTGTGGATACTGGTCCAGCATATATTCGTTCATATCCAGATTCAGTTTCTCCCCAGTTGATGCGCGTGCCACCATATATTTCATATGGTTCATCAGACGATTATAAGACAGAGAAAGTACATCAATCGGCTTGCCTGTCGCCTTCTCGATCATGTCAATACACTCTCTCACTGCCCTAGCAGTCTGCATCGCAACAGATACCTTCTCATCGCCAATCGCAGAATGGATATGAAGTGCCACGT
This sequence comes from Blautia sp. CGZ-1-C1, assembly GCF_056504575.1. Classification (NCBI taxonomy): domain Bacteria; kingdom Bacillati; phylum Bacillota; class Clostridia; order Lachnospirales; family Lachnospiraceae; genus Blautia; species Blautia sp. CGZ-1-C1. Next base: position 925 of record NZ_JBWLUT010000025.1, on the reverse strand, counting down.
ATCCAACTTCATGGTCATCAATTGCTATCTGAAGTCTCTTCTTCAAGATTGTTTTCAATGTCTCAGCAACCTTAAATTCACTGTAAAAAAGCACTTTGATATCCTCAGTCAGAGGATTACTGATCTGCTCATTTCGGCGAATTCTGGCAACTGCAAAAGAGATATGGTCTGCAAGTGGGAAAAGAATTCCTCTGTCTACAGAATCTCCAAACACTTTCTGCGCCTCTGTCAGAATCTCATCTGCAATTTCCAGATACTCCGGCTCGATTCCCTTTACCAGTTCTTTCGCAGATCCACGCTCCGTCTCCTGCTCCATCCGATATAAAGTACACTCTGCAGGTTTTTCAAAACGCTGGCTGACTTTCTTACCAAAGCCAACACCCTTGCCGAGAATGACATATTCCTGATTTTCTTCCATATCAATAGCTATTACACCATTGTTATTTAATACTTTGCTTACTCTGTACATCTTACGATCCCCTCATTTATTATCAATGTTATAAATATTTTAATTTAGTCATTTTTCCATAAAATGACTAAATTGAATTTGAAATGACTAAATTGAATTTCCATCTTATCAGATCTTTAATAGCTATTTTCCCAATATTTTTCTTAAAAATCCTTCATCCGGACAGTCTGGATTTTCAAAGAAAATATCTATCTTTCCATGCTCTGCGGATCTATCTTCAAACGCCGGAAATATAAATCCGCATTTTGGTTTTCCTGCATTATAGTCTTTATCTACCGGTGCAGCTACACACACAAGGAAGCTATAAACTTCTTCCGATTCCCATTGTTCGCTCTGATCTGAGCCTTTCTTTGGAATATCGTAGATTCCATGATAAATATAAATTCCAAATTCCTGCCCGCGTAAATAATTTGTCCTGTTGGGCTTGTCTTCTGTGCCGCAGATTCCTTCTGCCAG
>NZ_JBWLUT010000024.1:0-2478 GCF_056504575.1 Blautia sp. CGZ-1-C1 | reverse complement strand
ACCACGAATCCGTAAACGCAGATGGACTTGTACTTGGATATAGAGCAGGTGCTTCCCTTCTTTATCAGGATTCTATCCAGTATCATCCAACAGGAGCAATTTATCCATCACAGATTATGGGTGCTCTGGTAACAGAGAAAGTTCGTTCCGTTGGAGCACAGCTTGTAAATGCAAACGGAGAAGCTTACATTCATCCGCTTGAAACTCGTGACGTAAATGCTTCCGGCGTTATCCGCGAGTGTGAAGAGGGACGTGGAGTAGAAGTTCCCGGAGGACTTAAAGGCGTATGGCTTGATACTCCGATGATTGAGATTCTTGGCGGGGAAGGAACTATCGAAAAGAGAATTCCGGCAATGTTCCGTATGTACATGAACTATGGCATTGATATGAGAAAAGTTCCGATTGTTATTTATCCGACACTTCATTACCAGAACGGTGGTCTTGAGATCGACGGAGACGGATTTACAAAAGAAATCCCGAACCTTTTAGTTGCCGGAGAAGCAGCCGGCGGAATCCACGGAAGAAACAGACTGATGGGTAACTCTCTTCTGGATGTAATCGTATTTGGAAGAAATGCAGGTAAGAAAGCCGCAACTAAATGCAAAAACGTAGAGCTTGGAGAAATGAACCTTGACCATATCTACAAATATGCAGAAGAACTGAAAGAGGCAGACGTACATACGGATAAAGTATCTCCATTACTGCTTCCGAAATATGCCCGCCACGAGAGATAATCTGTATTAGAAAGAACAGTGTAGATTAAAGACATAAGATTCATACTTCTGTATTAATCTGGAATGATAAAATTTTAAAGATAATGTTGATATCTACAGTAAGAAAATATAATATTATACATAGGTTCCGGGGAAGTTTCCCGGAATCTGTTGAAAAAGGCTAACCATATCAGAAAGGAGCTCATACATATGCGTGAGATAGAAGTAAGCAGACTTACAGATGTCATTGAAAAGCTCTGTATCGAAGCCAACGAGCATCTTCCGGAAGATGTAAAATGCGCGATCAAAACCTGTCGTGCATGTGAAGACGGAGAGATTGCCAAAGGTGTACTTGATAATATTATTGAGAATTTTGAAATTGCCGATAACGAAAACGTACCGATCTGCCAGGATACAGGAATGGCATGTGTCTTCCTTGAAATCGGACAGGATGTACATTTCGTTGGTGGAAACCTTGAAGACGCCATTAATGAAGGTGTACGTCGTGGATACGACAAGGGATATTTAAGAAAATCCGTAGTAAAAGATCCGGTACGCCGTGGAAATACAGGTGACAATACACCGGCTATGATTTACACAGAAATCGTTCCTGGAGATCAGGTAAAGATTACAGTTGGTCCGAAAGGTTTCGGAAGCGAAAACATGAGCCAGATCCGTATGTTCAAACCATCTGCAGGTTTACAGGGTATCAAAGACTTTATTCTCGAAGTGGTAGAGACAGCAGGTCCTAACCCATGTCCTCCAATGGTAGTTGGCGTTGGTATTGGCGGAACTTTTGATAAATGTGCACTTCTCGCAAAGAAAGCTCTTATGAGACCATTAGATTCTCAGAATCCGGATCCATTCTATGCAAGATCTTGAGAAAGAGATGCTTGAAAAAGTAAACAAACTCGGAATCGGACCGCAGGGATTTGGCGGAAAGACAACAGCAATCGGTCTGAATATTGAGACAATGCCGACTCATATTGCCGGTATGCCATGCGCAGTAAATATTAACTGCCATGTAACCCGTCATAAAACGGAGGTGATCTAAGATGGAAAGAAAGAAAATTACACTTCCACTTACAAGAGAGCTGGCAAAAACTCTCCACGCAGGTGATCAGGTATTATTAACCGGAACAATTTATACATCACGTGATGCAGGACATAAGAGAATGTGTGAAGCTCTTGCCAAAGGCGAAAAAATCCCATTTGATCCTACAGATGCGACCATCTATTATGTAGGACCGACTCCTGCAAAACCAGGTGCAGTTATCGGTTCCGCAGGCCCTACAACCAGCGGACGTATGGATGCATATGCACCAACTATGATGTCTGTCGGAGCAAGAGGAATGATTGGTAAAGGTGCCCGCCTTCCAGAAGTAGTAGATGCTATGAAGAAATATGATGGCGTGTACTTCGGAGCTATCGGCGGCGCAGGTGCACTTCTCGCTAAATGTATCAAGAAAGCAGAGCTTATTGCATATGAAGATCTTGGTGCAGAAGCACTTCGTAAATTATATGTAGAGGATATGCCTCTTGTAGTTATTATTGACTCAGAAGGTAATAACCTTTATGAAATGGGAAAAGCCGATTACCTTAAAGAGCATGGAGATAAATAATCGGACGGATACTATAATGAAACAAAAACGGCTGTAAACATTCAATGATTTTACAGTTACAGATAACTTCCATATGCTGTAATATACAGTGTATGGAAGTTGCTTTATACAATAAAAGATGCTAGGGACAAAAGGTCTTTTGC
>NZ_JBWLUT010000023.1:0-10161 GCF_056504575.1 Blautia sp. CGZ-1-C1 | reverse complement strand
CGGTATTTCATAAGTACCGATCTCATACCATAAATGTTTTTTTCTTTTTTTAACATTTGAAGCCACAAAGCATCATCGTTTCGTTTTCTAATATTAGGGACTTCAAATTTTCCCATCTTTTCTACGTTGTACATAACCGTAGAATTTCCTACCGGGCAATCTAAAAGCACTCGATTATAATCAGCCTTTGGTACTGTCTTTATAATTTTATTTAACGATTTTCCATTTTCATCAATTTGTTCATACGCTGTACAAGAAAATGCAACATCATACTTTTTCATAAATGCTAATTGCTTTTTCAATTTTTCTTCTGGCCAAATATCATCAGAATCTAAAAAAGCCATATATTCCCCATCTGCCAACTCCATTGCTTTTGTTCTCGCAACGGCAGCTCCAGAGTTATTTTCTAAGCAAAAATATTTTATTCTACTATCTTCTTTTATATATTTATCGACAATTTCTTTTGTATTGTCTGTCGAACAATCATCAACAATAATCATTTCCCATTGCTGATAAGTTTGTGTCTGAACAGATTCCTATTGTTTCCCCTATAAACTTCGCACAATTATATGTTGGCGTAATAACTGATACTAATCCTTTTTCCATACACACTCCCTACCTAATCACTGCAAAAACTGTTTTTATCATTGTTCCTATATCATGTATAAAACTAAATTTCCTAATACTTTCAAGATTGTATTTCATCTTCTCCGGAAGAACTTTTTCTACATATACTTTGTCCACATCGTCTGCTTTATCCAATAACTCCGCTTCATCTTTATATTTTATACTCGCCTCAGATGTAACTCCCGCCGGTAATAACAACGTAGCAAACATTTCCGGTGTATACTTCTTTACATAATGCGTACTTTCCAGGTCTGGTTCCTACAAGCGTCATATCGCCTAAAATAATATTTATTAGCTGCGGCAATTCATCCAAACGATATTTACGAAGTTTTTCGCCTACCCTCGTAACTCTACTGTCATTGGATACGGTAACCTGGGTGCCGATTTTATCTGCATTAGCAACCATTGTTCGGAATTTAAATATCTTGAATTTTCTTCCGTATTGTGTAACACGCTCCTGACGATAAAACACTCCTCCTTTAGAATCTCTTACAATCATAATTGAGATAGCAATTAATACAGGAGAAAATGTTACGAGCATAACAGATGCAGCAAATACATCAAATCCTCTTTTTAAAGCCAAACTAATTTTTTTCTTTTTTAAACTGTCATAATATGGTACGAACTTCCTCCGTCTGCATAAATTTTGGTAATTTCTCCCATTCTCGTAACATCTGTATCTCCTATTTCTTCTATCACATTTAAATATATTCTTTCACGATTCTACTAAACTGCTTGATCACATAATCCACTTCTTCATCTGTAAGTTTTGTATGAAGAGGTAGAGTAATCTCATTTTCAAATCTTTTATATGCATTAGGATAATCTTTAATATCAAATCCCATATTTTTGTATGCAGTCATCATTGGCAACGGCTTATAATGCACATTGCAGGCAACACCTGCTTCTGCCATCTTCACGATAATCTCATGCCTCTGCTCCAACGTAATTCCCGGAACTCTTGTTATATACAAATGCCCAGATGACTGGTGGTTTTCCGTATAGTGATTTAATACCTCTATTCCGATTGGCTTAAATGCTGCATCATATTTTCCTATGATTTCTTTTCGACGTTCAAGCAAACCTTTATATCTCTTCATCTGTGCCAGTCCGATTCCAGCTACAACATCAGTCATATTACATTTAAACCAAGGTCCAACGATGTCATACTCCCATGCCCCAAGCTGCGTTTTTGCAAGTGCATCTTTTGACTGACCATGAAGTGATAACAACTGATACTGATGATAAATTTCTTCGTTATCAATTCCATCAATATCTTTCCAAACAGCGGCGCCACCTTCTGCAGTTGTAAAATTCTTAACTGCATGGAAGCTAAAATTTGAAAAATCTGCAATACTTCCAACTGGTTTCTCTTTCCAGGTTGCACCAAAAGCATGTGCTGCATCTGCCATAATAATCACTCTGCCGATGCTTTCCTGTATTTTATTTGCCGGATGGAACAAGTCTTTCTTACGTTCTACAATAGAAAAAATCCTATCATAATCACATGGCACTCCGCCGAGATCTACTGGAATAATTACTTTTGTTTTTTCAGTAATAGCATTTTCCAACTGCTTATAATCCATTTCAAGAGAATCTCTCTGAGTATCAATTAAAATAAGTTTTGCCCCTACATGACATACTACAGACGCACTTGCAGTATATGTATACGCACATGTAATGACTTCATCGCCTTCTTTAATTCCTAATAAACGCAAGGTCATTTCTGCACATGCTGTCTGCGAATTAAGACAAACAGCACGATTTACTCCACATAAATCTGCAACCTCTCGCTCTAATTCTTTTGTCTTAGGCCCAGTTGTAATCCATCCGGATCTTAATGCTTCTGAAACCTGTTCAATTTCTTTTTCTGTTATATCTGGCGGTGAAAATGGAATCTTCATAATATCGTTTCCTCCTTTTATCTGACTGATTATTTTAGAAAAAGCCTGGCTCAACACCCGTTCTTCCTACCTCTTCTTTTACCCAATCTGCATTCAGATCATTTTTGACTATTTCATTCTTTTTTAAATAAAGAACAATTTTACAATCCCTTGCCTCAATAGCACTAACAATCATTTCAGCATCCAATAGACTCTCTGGAATTGCATCAATATTTGCATATTCCTGTTCGCCCTCTTCTGTTACCAAAATAATAGAACCTTTGATTTTGTCTAATATTGATTTTGTTTCGTAATGCATATGCGTCCTTCCCGTATTTTTATAAAAATACAATCTTGTTATATTTTATATAGCTACTGCTTCTTCCCTTTCAGGCTCGCTCTTTTTTTGATGTACAGCAAATTCAGCAGCTCGATTAACTTCTTCCGGCTTTTTAAATGTTGGTACAGCTTTTCTTAATACTTCTCTCTGCCTGTGAATCATCTCCTGTTTCACAAACTTCTCTAAGCATATTCAAACGAGTATTAATTTCTTCCGGACTTAATGCTGAATCACGCTCAATAAATATCATGCTGTTACTTGTTTTATCTAATTCTTCTGTTTTAACCAACAATTCTTCATACAACTTTTCCCCCGGTCTTAATCCGGTTTCCACAATTTCAATTCCCTGTACACCAGACAATCGAATCATATTCTCTGCCAAATCCATTATTTTTACAGGCTGTCCCATATCCAATACAAAAAGCTCTCCATTATTTGCCATAGCTCCACTTTGAAGTACAAGCTGTGATGCTTCTGGGATAGTCATAAAATATCGAATAATTCGCTTATCTGTAACTGTAACCGGTCCTCCATTAGCTATCTGACGTTTAAATAACGGAATAACCGAACCCGCACTACCTAATACATTTCCAAAACGTGTCGCACTATACTTCACTTTTCCATGCATACTTGCACTCTGCACAATCATTTCGCACATTCTCTTGGTAGCACCCATAACATTCGTAGGATTAACCGCTTTGTCCGTTGATACCATCATGAAACGTTCCGCTTCATATTTTTCACAAAGTTCAACCAGATTCTGTGTTCCAAATACATTGTTATAGATGGCCTCGATACAGTTATGTTCCATTAAAGGCACATGCTTATGTGCTGCTGCATTAATTACAATCTGTGGATGGTACTTAGCAAATACACGTTCCAGTGCGTTCTTGTGTGTAATAGAACAAATTTCAATCTGAAGATTTAAAGTATTCCCATATGCAATTTTTAATTCCTGTTGAACATCGTATGCGCCATTTTCATAAATATCCAAAATAACAATCTGTTTCGGTTGCATCTTTGCCAACTGACGAGCGCCAGCTCCGATCCAATGGAACCGCCACCACCAGTAATCAAAACAACTTTGCCTTTGTAATATTCATTTGTATGCTCATCAGATACTACCAATGGCTTTCTGAACAATAATTCCTCAATATCAAATTCTCTTAAATGTCGCTTTCCTCCTGCCGCATAAACAGTCGGATAATCATAAACTTTTAATTTATATCCAGCATTTTTATAGTATTCATATAATGTTTTCTTCTTTTCTGCATCCATTGACGGTATAGCAAATACAATTTCCTGTACTTCATACTCATTCAATTTTCTAAATGTTGCTTCATCTTCTGACCATACCGGTAATCCCTGAATTTCACGACCTACTTTATTTTCATTAATATCAATAAAACATCTCGGAATGTATGCCGCTTCATCACTATTCAGAAGATCTTCCGCAAAACTTACTCCTACACGTCCAGCTCCAATTATTGCTATTTTGATTTTCTGGATTTCTTTATCATTTCCTTTCTTCACTCTACCGAATGTATATAATAAGGAAAAAGGAAAATCTCCCCTGCTTCGTTTCCTGATTACTACATTTATATGCATATCTATACATCATCCTTAACGCCAATGCGCCTAAGAGATTTATACTCATCAAACACAGCATTCTCGCAAATGTAATTTTCTCAACTGGAAGAACCAGTTCTAAAATCAAATAGACAAAAAATGCTATTGCATCTGTATATAACAGTCGAATATAACACTGAATACCGCCATATCTCCAAATCTGTCCATATACATTTCCAATCAATCTAATTGAAAATACACATAACAGTGCAAGAACCATCTGCTGCAACATACCTGAAATGGAAACTTTATCATTTCCACCATAAAGTCCTAAAAGCAACACCGCTGATAATTCATACACAAGCAAATCATATACAACCAGCATCCATCGAACATTACGCTTCTTATATTTCATTTGTATTTCTCCATCCGCAGGTTTTAATCTTACTTTTCCTGCATTTTCTTTTTTGTTAAAAACTTAAATTTTCATCGTTCAATGAAGATAATTTTTCTTACTTGCTTCTCATATTCATTCTTACAATTTTTCCTTTTCATATAGTCCATTACCCCCCCCCCCAAACAATTTTGGAGTCCTTAACACGACAACTAGCCTGTAAATGTTCTTTTCTGAAGAGCATCCGCAGGCTAGGTCAAACCTCCTTATCATAATTTTTCGGCTTATAGTGTGGGTCAAAATAAGCATCCAAGAAACCATTTATTTGTACATAATTTCCTAGCTTAACCGACACAACCATGCAGAAAAATCATCATAACCAGATTCGACTAAGCCAGCGAAACCCTTGTAAAATCACTTTTCTTGGTTGTTCCTATTATACCGCTATCTCCTTTTAGTACATTAAGGAATTGTGGAAATTCATCCAGGCTTGTTTTTCTAATAAAATTACCAATATCAGTCTTTTTTTCTCCATTTGGCAAGATTTTATTTCCTATTACACGTGGATCGAATTCCAGCTTAAACATCATGCCGTCTTCGACTCTGTTGTCTTTCATCAGTTCTTTTTTCCGCTCCTCGGCATCCATGTACATACTGCGGAATTTATACATCTTAAACTTCTTGCCGTTCTTTCCCACTCGAATCTGTGAGAAGAAAATCGGACCTGGCGACTGAATATAGATTGCAGGTGCCACAAATATGAAAATTATTCCTGTCAAAATACATCCTGCCAATCCACCTATAATATCCAGGCTTCTCTTCATAAATGCCTGCTTCACAGTTGCATAGTTTATGCTGGTTGTCAATACTGTATAATCGCCCAGCTTCTCTACCAACTGCTTCTTTCCTATCGCATCTGCCATCTTTGCCAGATTTAAATGCACCGTTACACCTGTTTCTAACAGCTGATCTGCTAGCTTCTGTGGATAAGAGTATTTTTCAGAAATCACAAGAAAAACTTCATCAATCCATTCTCTGCAGACATAATTTGCCGCATCTTCTTCATTTGCCAGAACAGGAATTCCTTCTATCTTTTGCCCTTTCATATCTTTGTCCACAAGCACAATTCCAACCAAATTAAATCGCTGGTAATTATGTTCCTGCATGCTGCGCACCACTTCAGCAGCAATATCACTGCTTGTAATAATCAGAAATGAACGGTCGCCTCCATTTTCCATTCTTTTCTGCAAATGTTTCTTCCACAAAATCCTTGTCACATATGCAAATATTATATAGAACACAGCTGTAAAATACAAAACTGACCTGGAAAAAGAGGTTCCCTCTTGAATTGTAAATAAATATAAAACTGCCAGAAGCATTACCAGAATCACGTGTTTAACCGTCGCAGCCAGTTCCTGATAGTATCCCCGTCTCAATACGCCTTTTAAAGTCTCAAACAGAAATACCACAAAAAAATCGATAAATGTCAACATAAATGCCATATTTCTGTATAATAAATTCTTGTACGGGTTTCCTATCCCATGACGACAAACATATGATAAAACGAATGCCAGATGCAGGCTGATTAAATCAATTAATATAAAATCAAAATGCTTCAGCCAGCCTTTAGAACTTTTTCTATACATATTTTTCTTTTTCTTCTCTCCCTGTTTTCATAAATCTATGTTTTCACTATAGGTTATTCTACATAGTTCTACATAATTTGTCAATATTTTCTACTTAAAACATTTCGTATTACTGAAAGCAAAGCATACAATAACTTTTTTAAAACACAAAAACAGCCGCCATTTCTGGCGGCTGCATTTTATTTCTGAATTACCGAATAATTATTCAGCATCTGCAACAACAGTGAAGAAAGCACCATCATCTAATGCAACTTCAAGAGTTTTGTTCTCTTTGTCAACGCTGATCGGATCAACGATCTGCCATTTCTTTGCATCTTCTTTGCTGTAAGCTACAAGCTGAATGTTCTCCATAGTATCTGTGATACTTGGAACAGAGATCTCAACTTCATATTTACCATCAGCATTCTTCTCTGCTTTGTCTGCATCAAGTACTTTGAATTCATCAAAACCTGTAACGAATTCTTTTCCGTCAAGTTTCTGAATGAGTTCATCGATAGCAGCTTTCACTTCTTCGTCTGTTGTCTCTTCTGAAAGAGTTTTCAGAACGTCAACGAAACCAGCTACTTCCATTTTACCTTCGTTAACCTGTTTGAAAGCGTCAGCTACTGCCGGCAGTTCTGCCTGCAGATCAGTAAATCCTTCTGTTTCTTCGATTTTCTGAACAACTTCATAGATTGCAGACTGTTCAGCAGATACTGTAATTGCGCTTGTGCGGCTTCCTGCTGCACTGACACCTACAGTAGCACATCCTACTCCAAGGGCAGTTGCTAAAGCAAGTGTCATGAATTTTTTTGCAATTTTCATAATGCACCTCTCCTTTTGGATTATTTTTATATTGATAATCGTACAGGAAGTCTGTACGAATTATCTCCGAGTAATAATAACAGTACTAATGACTATTTGCCACCATACAGTTTATTCCAAACCGGCTGTCTTCTAACCGGTTTATTGAATTTTCTCATAAAACATGGAAATAATCAAGTCCGACAGAGCATCTTTGTCTACTTGATACTCATCAAAGTTCTTACCTTGCTTTCCCTCACCTGGTACAGTCTCTGTATCAGTGATGCCGTTTCCGGATGCTGTAAGCAACTTCGCAAATATGTCATTTCCCATGTTTGTAACTGTATAGCTCTTAATACTGTCATAGAGGTCTGCCACAAATCCGGCATCCTCTCCTGCCTTCTCCTGCGCTTTCTGAATTAATGCCTGGAGATAGGTTTTCTGTCTCTCCTGACGGACCAGAGCACTCTGGGTCTTGTCAGTGTCTCGATATCGTACAAACTTTTCTGCGTTTTCACCTGTAATATTAACAACAGCACCCTCTTTAAATTCCGGATATGTATCCTCAAGGCTGTTGTCAGGCACTGTGATCTGAACTCCACCTACAAAGTCCGTAATCACCGGAATACCATCCATATTCATGGAGCAATATCCCTGAATCGGCAGTCCGTCCAGCAGATTGGATACTGCTGTCTTCATCAGTTCACAGCTTTTTTGCTTGCCATCACCAAATGCGTACTGTATATTGATGTGGTCTGTTGACTCTCCGAGACTTTTACCGGATGGATTGAAAACTTCAATCTCCGTCATAGAATCTCTTGGAATAAAGAGCACCTTAATTTCTTCTGTTGCCCTGTCCATGGAAACCACAAAAATCGCATCTGCCTGACCGGCATCTTCCTGTGTCTGATAGGTATCTACCGGATTTCTTGTATCAATTCCTAGAAATAAGTAGTTGCTGAGATGATCGTTATATTTATATGTCCCGCCTTTATATTCCACCGTGCCACTGCCTGATGTCTGGCTCGTCCGACTCTGGTCATCACTGTTCATGCCGCTTGTCTTTTGGGATGCTGATTTTGTCTGCATCATAAAATAATACCCGCCGCCCAAAACTGTAAGAACTATGATCAGGATAATTATCAGAATCATATAAATCTTTCGTTGTCTCGCAGCTTCTTTTGCTGTTTTTTTCATTTTCATTCCTTCAATCGTTTACTCAGTTCTGGCTGATATAGCCAAGCTCCTGCAATTTCTGGAACACTGCCTCTGCCATAGCCTGCTGTGCTTCATAAGTAGCAGACAGCTTCTGTGTCACATTTGCAAGACTGATATAATGTTCGCCCCACTTCTCGCTGAGCACCTGATCAAGTGCTTCAGAAGTCACGCTTCCATCCATAGGGCGTGTTCCCACAACAATGAACTGGTCTTTGTTCTGGAATGTATTTAAAATCTGTTCCTGCTGCTCAGCAAGCTCTGCAGGATCATGATTCCATCCGCCATAGTATCCCATGAAGATGACAGGTACACAGTCCATATCATTTCTGGTAGTCTGTTCTTCTGTAAGATCACGGATTCCTGTCTCTGTTACATTCAGCTGCGCACCATTTGCAGCCTGCTGATGTTTCACAATATATCCCTGAAGAGTTTCATCACTTACACCGGCCATCTTCATCATGGAAAGTGTGCCGCCGCCCTGAAGGGTCTTGTTGATCACTGTCAGGTTATATCCGTTGTCTGTCAGAAGTTTCTGAAGCACTGCCATGTAGGAATAGGTGTTGGATTCCTCACCATTGATCAGATCATCTCCCCAGCATACGATACCGGAAATTGTTCTCGGTGTTTCCGCTTCAGCAGTATCTTCTGCCTGTGCGGTCTCCTCTGCATCCTCTTCCCCGGCTGTGTCTTCTTTCTTCTTGCTCTTCTTTGTCTCACTGTTATCGGCATCTTCTGTATTCTCATCTTCGGAGGATGCCTTCTCTAACTGTGCAGCGTGTTCCTTTACTGCTTCATAATCTTCGATTCCGCTCTGCTGGTTACCTGCAAGTTCTGTCAGACGTTTGGCTTCTTCCCGCTCTGTATTATAGCTCATCACAAGAATAGTGCCAAGAACCCCCACCAGGATAATACAGATAAAACCCAGCAAAATATTTGTCTTTTTCCCTTTTCTCTTCTTATTTCTGCTCACTTTTCCCAATTTTCCTTTACTGTTAATTATGGTTATGATATCACTTCTGAACGATTATCAGACAGCAATATTATTTCTGGGACTCATCATCGCTTCTGCGATAGTATTCACCATAATGTTTGTAGTAAGAAGAGTAATATTTGTCGCTACTGGTGTCTATCTTATTCATAACAGCTCCCAGAACACGGCATCCGCTTCTCTCAAGCTGTGCAAATGCCTTCTGTGCATCTCTGTATCTGACGCTGCCTGGCTGGATCAGGAAGATCGCTCCATCACAGCATCTGCCGATTACCGCAGCATCGATTACAGTTCCGATCGGCGGTGTGTCAATCAGTATGTAATTGTAATATTCCCTGACTTCTTTCAGAAAAACCTTGAAAATGTTCTCGCTGAGAAGTCCTGAAGGGTTTGGTGCAGCCGGACCTCCGAATATAATGTCCATATTCGGGAAATTCGTCTCATAGATAATATCCTGCAGTCCTACCTGCCCACTGAGAAGCTGGGAAAGACCCTTGACCTCTTCTTCTACTCCCAGTCGTCCTGCATAAGCAGTCTTTCTGATATCCGCATCCAGAAGAAGAACTTTCTTACCGATGCTTCCAAGCTCCTGTGCAAGGCTGAGTACTACATCACTCTTACCTTCATTCGGAAAGCAGCTTGTAACCAGAATTGTCTTTATGCTCTGACCGGACAGCTGGATATTTGTACGCAGCGTTTTAATCGCCTCGCTG
>NZ_JBWLUT010000022.1:0-2847 GCF_056504575.1 Blautia sp. CGZ-1-C1 | reverse complement strand
TAGCATTGTCATTATGAGAGCCAATCGGACGCATCAGCGCTTTCTTGGAATTGAGAGCAGCAGTCTCTACAGATGTACCTACACCAACACCGACAAGGAGCGGAGGACAAGCATTCAGTCCATAACTGGTCATCTGATCAAGTACAAAATCTGTGACGCCTTCATAACCTGCACCTGGCATAAGCACCATTGCTTTTCCCGGAAGAGTGCATCCGCCGCCTGCCATGTATGCGTAAATTTCACATTTATCACTGTTCGGAACGATATCCCACCATACAGTCGGAGTTCCTTTTCCAACATTCTTCTTGGTATTATATTCATCAAAAGTTTCTACAGAATTATGTCTTAATGGCGCTGCAAAAGTAGCCTGTACAACAGCTTCTTTCAAAAGTCCTTCCAGTTCATTGATATATGGGAAATTAGTTCCACATTTCAGCCAGAACTGAAGAACACCTGTATCCTGACAGCTCGGACGGTTTAATTCGACAGCCAGTCCCTGGTTTTTCGTCATTGTCTCGTAGAGAATTTTCGGAAGTGCATCTGTTTCCTGAGAGCCGAGTTCTTCCAGCTTCGCTACTACGTCATCCGGTAATTTTTTCCAATGTAGGCAACAAAATCTGCTACCATGTCTGTTAATACTTTAACTCCATTTTCCTTAGTCATGTTTTACCTCCTGATATACTTCAGATATTTTCGTGTTATCAATGTACTGGCAAGTTAAATTTCCAATTAACTTACTCCTACATCTGTCACTGATCAAACAGCAACATTTGGACTGGACTGTAGATTCAGAACTGTCCTGTTTTTTGGCATTTGATTTTTGGGTTTTATTGAGTTATATGTAAAGCAATTTTTCTTTGCTTTTTAACTTAATATTTTGATTTCTTCCAACCGCCGGGCACGTAGCTGGCAAGATATCCTATTCCGTTTTTACGGATAGAACGGAAACAGAATCGGCAATAAAATCATACAGATTACAATAAAGATTACCAGCAGAAGAATGGTCGGATTCGGATCTGCTCCGAGAAGTCCTACGATCTTATCCGCAATCAGCTCACCAGCACCTGTTGTATCCAGGGCTTTCGCCAGTGTAAGAGAACCACCAAAAAGCAATACTACTTTCAAATCAATAGAAGCCAGCGCCTCTTTCTCAGAGATTACTCCTGTCAGCACCAGGAAAATCGCTCCGATACAAGCTGAAATCTGAATGCTGATTCCAATCAGCTACTTATATTCTTCAATATTGCAATGAACTTCAGGCCGACTATTCCAGTATGTCCAGAGTGAAACCACCCCTCCGTATTGGAATCCCACCTATGCTAAGTACTGTATTTTTCCCGGAACTGCTCACTGCATTTCACCAGGATTATCCTGAAATCGCAGTCGTGCTGGAAGAATACGGCTCTGTCCGCGCCTGTAATCTGGTTCAGAATGATACTCTGGATCTGGCGCTGGTCAATATGGAACAGTATAATATTGATAAATTCCACAATGTTGTTCTTGCTAATGATCAGGTTGTTTTCTGTGTGAATAAAGACCACCGACTGGCGGATAAAGAAATCGTTACTACTAAAGAAATGTCTAAAGAATTACTGATTTTTTTCAATGCTGATTCTGTCCAGAACCAGCTGTTAAAAACAAGATTCGAAATGGATGGATACATACCCAATATTGTTATGCGTAGCAGTCAGATTTACACAACTCTGCAATTTATAAAAACAGGAAAATACAGTTGTTTCCTCTATTCCAGTATGCTTGATAAATTTACTGATTCTGAAATTACAGGAATTCCGCTTAATCCGCCAATCCACATTAAGATTGGTATGATCTGGAAAAAAGGAAAATATATCAGTGGAGATATGCAGACGTTTTTGAACTTTACAAGAATGTATTACAGAGAACATCCATTGACTTAATCTCACCAACTACAATGAACGAGAATATACCTCAAAGTTGTCATACTGCTAAGGATAGTTGCATGTGACAATTCTTGTAGATAAGTGTGAACACTACCGAAATAATTTTATATGAAATTACTATATGCCTATATGTGAATTACTCGATAACTAAGTTACCAGAACATCTGAATTAAGGCGGGATGCCGCCTTTTTCAGGGTGCATCCATGGCACCACTACTGTTTGCTCTTTAAAGCTATACAGCTACTTTTATTATTTCCGGTGTTTTCAGTCCGGTTACGGACAGTTCTTTTTTCCCCGGATTACGTCCATTTCCATCAACAGTTGTCGTATGTTCTCCGTAATAAGTAGTACTGTAAGTAAGATCATACGCAGGACTTAATCTCCATACATCCTCTGTTTCGTTATACAGATATGTGAAATTTTTCGAATGATCATCTCTGTTATGGGCAAAAACATTAAAACACATACGCCGGAACATATTTTCCACATCATTTTTATTATCCCTGGTAAGAATCTTCATTAATTTCATTAAACTATGATAGTCCAGACTTGGCTGTTCAAAATCAAGCTCCAACAGTGCCGCTGCTGTCAGCATATGAATTTTTTTACACCCTGTTTTATCCAATCTTCTATCAAATCTTTTAGTACCGAAATATCCCTTACATCTCTCAGATGGAAATAATCTTGTCTCACTCATTATAATTCCGCATTGCATAGCGCACCGAGAATACTCGTATTCCATTTTTCCAGCATTTACTCCATCTACATGAGCTGGAAATTTAATAATCCATTCTCAAGCCATTCTTCACAATATTGAAATGCAGTTTTATATTCAGCCGTCATAGCCAATGTTCCCACAAGTTTTTCATCGTAAAACACCTGTAATACATTATCTCGACTCATTTATAACCTCCTGGATATTTCGAT
>NZ_JBWLUT010000021.1:0-5889 GCF_056504575.1 Blautia sp. CGZ-1-C1 | reverse complement strand
CCATATCTCACTGGCTTAATCGTGGCAGTTGCATTTCGAAATCAGTCGGACTGTCAATCAAAGATGCCACCTGAAACTGATGTCGGTGTCCGTCACGCATATCAGTAAATGTTTTTGCAAAATGAACATGCTTTCCATTGCCGACATCAATCGCAGGGGATGATGTTCCGCAAAATTCATGGAAGTGTCCATCAGAAAAATCAGTACGGAATTTTACTTCGTGTACATGAGAGTTTCCCATTCGAATAGCTTCGCCGGAAACTGTACAAAAACGGTGGTTGTGGCATTCACGGCATCCGTTTACGGTAGCTGTGCTTCCCGTAATTTCGTGAACATGCTGCTGCGGATTATGATAATTAGGATTACTATTTGCTGAATTACACATAAGAACCTCTTAGATGCTTGTTCACTTTATCAATATGAGAAAAGTAAAATCATGTGCATAATAAGAAAATTTCCGAACAATATAATATGCCCCTGCCAGATATCGACAAGGGCGCATTACATTTAAGAAACTGTAAATGCCAGAACCATATAAACCAGAATGGATACAACGCAATACATGAGTGACCTTATGGAAGCACGTTACAACGCTCTCCTCTTTTTCTTGAGGAAAGTCTGCATACTGAATGTAGCAGGTGCAGGACGCTAATAACTATCAATCATTGCAGAATCCAGCAGCTTATTGTTTTCGACAAAACTATGTACGGTGAAAAGAACACCTGCAATAGTTCTGCCTGTAAGGCTGTAGTCAATAAATTGTTCTGATACACGGACTTAATAATTCAGGAGTCAGTTCAAAGCTGTATCCTACCACAATCAGGATGATGGCAGTAACGGAAGTCGTCAGGATATTCTCCACACTCAGATATACATTTCCCCAGGAACTCTCCAGCAGACACCGGATAATACCGGTAAGTCCGGCAATGATTCCCAGCACACTTGCAATAAATATGCAGGAGTTTTAACGGCAGCTCAACGCAGACGCTCTTTGCGTTTACTTTCTCACCATTTTCTGTCTGTCCCAACATTCCCATGTAGATGCTGAATCCAAACAAAAGTCCTGCGATATCCAGTACTGCGATCTGAGAAAGATTCTCCTGTCCGCATAAGCTTGTATATAAAGGATATGCCATCAGTCCGCCTTCATATACGCTGACCATAAATGGCAGATATTTCTGATAAACACCTGTCATTAACGGTTTCAGGAGAAATCCGATGCCAAAAGGAATCAGGAGCATCAGGAAAACATGTCATACAGAACCAGCTTCCCTGTTTCAGAACTATAATCAGCAGTTGCCAGCTGCATGAAAAATCGCAACCGGAAGCATGATATTTGTTACCAGAAACTTCATGTCATTAATTCCTGTTTTGGAGAGGAATTTCCATTTTCTGCACGGGGATCTGCCAAGCCCGATCATCACCAGTACTCGTGAAGTACGTTTAAGAACGTTCAGTTTTCGGTTCTCCTTTCAGGTCGATTTTTATACGCTCTTTATTGTAGCACTTGCAAAATTTAAAGTCCACAAATCCTTAAATAAAAATATCGGACAGATAAGAGTGTAATAAAGAACTTATCCTGCCCGATATTTTTATAATTTCTGGTTAGTTATTATCTGATTTTATATTATTTAACTTTAACGCTCTTTACTTTAGAATAACTGCTGTATACTCTCTTACCATTTTCAGTACGATATGCCCGCACTTTGTAATAGTATGTTTTCTTAGTAAGTACATCTTTTTATTTACATAGGAAAACTCTGTATCTTTACTTTTCTTTTCATTGTAACGTAGTTCCTTTGTTTAGTAAGTTGACTGGTTAAATCTTAACGAAAACTCTTAAACCAGTTTACCAGAGAGTCATGCCAGATATTATCATATACGGTTTTCTTCATCTGGTCGGTAACAGGACCGTTCGTTGCCATTTTAGCAAGGATGCAAAGCTGCAGTTCCGCTACTGTCATATCTTCCGGTGCTTTGCTCAAATCGGCTACTGTTTTGGCTGCTGTATCCGAAGTTTCATCTGTTTTGTCAGCATCTTTTGCACATGTTCCATTTGCGCAGGCAGATTCCTCTTTCGCTGCGGCAGTTTCCTGTGCTGCAAGATCCTGTGCTGTTTCTTTAGTTACTGCTTCTTTAATTTCAGCTTTTTTAGTTTCGGATGTCTCAGCGGAAGCAGATGTCTCAGTATCGGATGTTGCCTGAACCTCTGCTGCATTTTCAACTTTTATCTGTGTATCTTCTGTCATTGTATCTGCCGGTACCCAGATTTCACCGCTGTTTGCGGCTACCGTCACATTGATGCGTCCACCCTCAACAGATACTTTCTTGTCCGGTAAGAGTTCCGACATATTCTGCACAATTTCCAGCCGGAAGGCTCATTCCTGCTGCATTGTCATCATTGTTTACAGTAACGATCACTCGGACTCCGTCAAGATCACGGGCAAATGCAAACTGGCGGTTTGTCAGATGGAGTTCTGTATAGCTTCCATAACTTAATGCAGGTGTATGCTGTCTCACCTTTCCAAGTGCCGCGATCAGAGCTGTGTTTGGATTTGTTGTTATGGCATCTGCATAGTCCTTCAGATTCAGTGCAGGTCTGAGGCTGTCATCGGAGAATTTCTCTTTCTTTCCCTCGATGCCAAATTCAGAATCCATAATAAATACTTGGAACTCCAGGAAGTGTATAAAGTAATACATGAACCGGGGCAAAATGGGCTTTATTTGACAGTTTGGTATAGATACGTTCTACATCATGGTTGTCCACAAAGTTGTAGAGATCCAGATTTCCCATGTTCTGAAGATATTTCACTGTATGAGCAATTTCAAAATAGTTATGGTCATTGTGACCACTATAGAGTGCTTTGTGAAGTGCATAGTTCGTTACACTGTGAAGTGTCTCTCCGTTTACCCAGCGGCTGTAATCACCATGGATAACTTCACCCATAAGCCAGAAGTCTTCTTTTACTTCTGCTGCTGTGCGGCGAAGTGCACGCATGAAATCGAAATCAAGCACATCTGCCGCATCCAGACGGATCCCGTCGACATCAAATTCGGATACCCAGAAACGGATTACATCGCAGATATAATTCTGAACTTCCGGATTTCTCTGATTTAATTTTACCAGAAGGTTGTAACCGCCCCAGTTCTCATATGAGAATCCGTCATTATATTCGTTGTTTCCGCCGAAGTTTACATTGCAGTACCAGTTCAGATATCTGGAATGCTCACGATTCTGCTGAATGTCTTTAAATGCAAAGAAGTCACGACCTGTATGATTAAATACACCGTCAAAGATAACCTTAATTCCTTTTTCGTGACAGACTGCTACGAAATTTTTGAGATCTTCGTTAGTACCCAGACGGGAATCAAGCTTCTTATAATCAGTGGTTTCATATCCATGACCGACACTCTCAAATAAAGGTCCGATGTATAATGCAGTACATCCGATTTCTTTGATGTGATCGATCCATGGGAGTAATGTGTTCAGACGGGAGACTGACGCACTGTAATCATTAGTTTTTGGTGCTCCGGTTAAGCCCAGTGGATAAATGTGATAGAATATTGCCTCGTTATACCAGCTCATAAATGCCACCTCTGTTTTGTTTATAGTTTGAAAATATATATATCTTTTATATAATAGCAGATTTCGAGGATAGAATCCAGCTTTTTTCAATATTCAGTTTTTTTCAATATGATTGTATGTTACTGTTCACACACCACTATCCCGCGAGGTGTTTTGGCATAAATATGCCAAAATCCCGAGACATACAAGCCAAAATTCCATTGCCGCAGGCAATCTGGAATGAATTTTGGCTACGTTACTGAGAACGGAGTGAACAGTAACGTTTATTTTTGTAATTATTCGATTGGTTAAAATTTACTCTACAAAAAAACATATTTAAGGTATATAATCAGATCAGAAATCATGTTATGTTATTAAGTTTTTTACAAGGAGATATATTTTTATGAGACATATAGATGAAATTCAGATTGCCGGAACTGCTGTTCTGCTTTGTGGTGCGATGTTTGCAATTTCTGCTGTCGCTCCTACCGGAAATACCGTATCAAAAGCGGTTACAAACTTTATAGAAGCACCGGAAACAGCAGCAGAGGCTCAGGCGCAGGCAGAAGAACAGGCTGAGGAGAATGGATTTCCCATTTATACGCAGGAAAGCAATTATGATGATAATTCAGATGATGGCAGCAGCTATGATGATTCTTCCTATAATGATAATACTTATGATGATCAACAGGATAATTCTGATCAGGAATATGATAATACTGATAATGAGGACGGATCTTCTGATACTGGGAATGATGATCAGACATCTGGTGATGACTCAGGAGATGACTCTTCAGACCAGATTGATTATCCGGTTGACGATACAACGGCTGATAATACTGACGGTAGTCTGGATGGTACAGAGGAAGATAATTATGACAATGCTGAGCAGATAACTTACTGATCTGATATAAATAAAGGCTCCGGTTACTGATGTTTTATGAACTGATTAGTAACCGGAGCCTTATTTATATATCAGTAAATTACAGAGATTAATTTTAGAATGTTTTTTGCAACAATTGTTCAAATGATTCCTGATTCATAGGCTTATAGTAGTAATACCCCTGAAGCTCATCACATCCCTCTTCTACAAGGAAATCTACCATTTCTTTTGTTTCCACACCTTCACAAACAATAAATTTCTTGGTCCGTTTTAACAGATGAAAAATTTCCTGAAGGACGATCTTTCCATTTTCGGACAGATCATCTGAAAGAAAACGCTTGTCTATTTTAACTTCGTCAAACAGGATATCTTTTAAAGTATTCAGTGAGGAATAGCCTGAACCGAAATCATCCATGGATATCCGTATATTTTTGTCGTGAAAGAAACGGATCATGGCATTTACGGCTTCAATGTTATGAATAAAAGTAGTTTCTGTGATCTCGAATATCAGATTATGAGGTTCTATCTCATACTTCTCTATCAGATTCATTACTTTTTTAGTGAAACTTTGGATATCCCGGAAATGAACCGGTGATACATTTAAAGAGACAGGAACGATTCTCTTTCCCTCTTTCTGGCGTTGGTTCATCCAGATAAAAGTTTCTTCGTACACATAGTAATCCAACGCCTGGATTTCTCCTGTTTCCTCCAGAATTGGAAGAAACACATCCGGATACCAGATCGTCCTGGCATCCCGCTGCCATCTTACCAGGGCTTCTGCACCTGCAAGTGTCTGATCTTTACCATGTATTTTAGGCTGAAAATAAACTTTAAATTCTTTCTGGCTTAATGCGCGTTTGAACGAGTGAATCGTATCTGCTTTATGCTGTTCTCTCATGGCAATATCCTGAGTATATTCACATACACCTGATAATTTTGTCTTTGCGATACAGCGCACGATGTTTGCATGGGAAATGATTTCTTCTGCCGGAATATTGATATCTTTCAGATAGTAAATGCCAGTATTCAGATGGAAATAATTGATTGGATACGACTGCAAAATTTCCTTTGTAATCTGAGTATTATGTCGTTCAATGCGTTCTTTTATCTCACTTGTGTCATATCCGGTTGTATCGATCACTGCTACAAAAATATCGGAGTGATATCTGTTTACAAATAAGGATTCCTGAAAAAGTTCCATTCTTTTGAGCACAAAATTCAGGATTTTGGTTCCTGTTTCATATCCCCAGTAGTCATTGATCAGATGGAAGTTGCTGATATCTGTCATGAGAAAGGCATATTGTTTTGTACCATTAGCGTTTGTGAGAATCGTAAATATTTTCTCTTTCAGAGAATCAGATGAAATGCTTTGTGCAAGCCCATTTTGGATAATATATTGTTGTTTACTTGCCAGCTGTTGTTTTTTATATTTTTTATCCTG
>NZ_JBWLUT010000020.1:0-2570 GCF_056504575.1 Blautia sp. CGZ-1-C1 | reverse complement strand
CCGGACATATAAAAAATGGTAATGGACTGCTTACTGAGATAAAAGGGCTTAATTATATAAGGCCCTTTTATCATACACGGAAATACTTTAATGCGTTAAACTGACACATTGACTTGCTAAAGAATTGGTGTATCAGAACGGCTTATAATAGTGTACCGTTATAAAACCTAAAGGGGGAAAAACAGTATGAAGAGAGAGTCTTTTGGCTCACGCCTTGGTTTCATTCTGGTATCGGCGGGATGTGCCATTGGCATTGGAAATGTGTGGAAATTCCCATACATCTGCGGAGAATATGGAGGAGCAGCTTTTATTCTGATCTACTTATGTTTCCTGGTAATCCTGGGCATTCCGGTCCTGGTATCTGAGTTTGCGGTAGGACGTGGAAGCCACACGAGTGTTGCGAAATGTTTTGACAAACTGGCACCGGGGGGAAGCGGCTGGAAGCCGCTGAAATCCATCGGTATCATTGGATGTTACATGTTGATGATGTTTTACACTACAGTAGGCGGATGGATGCTTTATTATTGTGTAAAGAGTTTACGGGGAGATTTTGCAGGAGCATCTCCTGAGGCAGTGACACAGTCATTTTCCGATATGCTTGGAAATGCGCCGACGATGATGCTTTGGATGGTCATTATCTGTCTTATTGGATTCGCAGTCTGCTTCATGGGACTGCAGAACGGAATTGAGAAAATCTCTAAAGTAATGATGAGCGCGTTGCTGATCATTATGGTTGTCCTTGCTGTTCACTCCGTAATGATGGAAGGCGCAGGGGAAGGAATTAGTTTTTATCTGGTTCCTGATTTTCAGAAAATCAAGGATGCAGGAATCGGTAATGTAGTATTTGCTGCACTGAGCCAGTCATTCTTTACGTTATCCATTGGTATTGGTGCGATGTTGATTTTCGGAAGTTATCTGGATAAATCCAGAAGTCTGACAGGTGAAGCGGTAAGCATCACAATACTGGATACATTTGTAGCACTGACAGCAGGATTTATCATTATTCCGGCATGTTTCTCTTATGGAATCCAGCCAGATGCAGGTCCGAGTCTTATTTTTATCACTCTGCCCAATATTTTTGCAAAGATGAGCGGCGGTGCGTTATGGGGAAGTCTGTTCTTCCTGTTTCTGACATTTGCGGCAATTTCAACTATCATTGCCGTATTTGAGAACCTGATCGTATTTAATATGGAATTATTTGGATGGGATCGTAAGAAGAGTGTCGTTGTATGTGCGGTTCTGGTAGTAATCCTGAGTATTCCATGTGTACTTGGATTTAATGTACTTTCCGGATTTCAGCCGTTTGGTGATGGAAGTAACATCATGGATCTGGAGGACTTTATCGTTTCCAATAACCTTCTTCCACTTGGAAGTCTTGGATACCTTCTGTTCTGTACAAGAAAGAATGGATGGGGCTGGGATAACTTTATCGCAGAGGCGAATGCCGGCACCGGAATGAAGTTCCCGAAATCTCTGAAAGGTTATGTATCCTATGGAATTCCGGCGATCATTATCGTAATCTATCTGAAAGGATACTATGATAAATTCGCAGGCCTTGGAACAGGAGCGCTGGTTGGCTGGATGATCGTGGCACTGGTGCTGCTGGGATTTGTATTTTACTGCGCGATGGCGAAGAAGAAAGCGAAATAAGCAGATAGTAGTGGAATCAAATAAACAAAAGAGAATATGAAAAAAGATGCAGACTTGTCTGAAAAATAATCAGATATGCCTGCATCTTTTTATTTTGTAATATTTGCAATTGTTCACTGACACATTATTATTTTATGAATGTTTTACGTTATAATTATAAGAGAATGAAATGATTATGAGTTATGAAATGTTACTTGGTGTAGCTCCAAACTGTTTTCGATATGCACGGGAAAAAGTGCTATATTCAGAGAAACCGCTTTCTAATGCTGCTTTTGTTACCGGCATTCCTTCTGAAATCAGGGTTCGAGCCATGAGAAGCCGCTTATTTACGATATAGTTATGGAGTGTGAATCCAGTTTCTTCTTTAAATTTTCGCATCAGATGATATTTGCTGATATAATACCTGGAGGCGAGATTGTCTACCGACAGATCTTCTTTCAGATTGTGGTTGATGTATTGCAGAATATCCGCAATCTGTGAATCAAAAGAGTATGATTTTCTGTCGAAAATATATTGCTTTTCCAGAAAAATACGGTTTACATAGATCATAAATTGCAGAAATAATGACTGAGCCAGAAGGTCTTTGGCAAATGCGTCGGATTTTGTGGCAGACTCTAATTCCAGAAGGATTTCTTTCAGCTTTTCCTGAAGAGAAGGGTGCAGACGAATCAGATTATAGCTGCGGTCGTTTGCTTTCTGGAAACATTTCAGAAGTTCCTGCCAGGGAATATCATTCTGAATCCAGAGAATGAAGCGTTCGTAGGGAATGGAAGCATCGATTTCCGGACGGTGGATCGCATGGCGGTCTACGAGCAGGATGTCCCATGGTCTGAGGTTGTAGGCTTTTCCTTCGATATGATAAGTAGCTTTTCCGGAGATAAAAATGACTACTTTATGAAAATCGTGATAGTGATAAGCAA
>NZ_JBWLUT010000019.1:0-2505 GCF_056504575.1 Blautia sp. CGZ-1-C1 | reverse complement strand
TCCATAACATCTGCTAATTTCATAATCCTTGTTCTCCTTTATTCTCAATCGTATTTTTATTGTTCCGAATCATTTCTTAATGAAATCTGCTGCCGAATGACTGCTGTATGTGTGCCGGGATTCTGGACATTCGGATCAGCCCAGAATCCACCGTTACCCAGCAATCCACCATTCTCAGCATAACCGTAAATCGTTCTTGTATCTCTCCCAGAAGGACTGTAACCGTGTCCGGTGTTCAGACTGATCTCACCTGTAGACACAGAACCGCCACCGCTGAAGTAACTCTGTGGTGACATACGCAGCATTCCTGTACGGTGATATCTTCCTTCTGAGGAACTGTAAAATCTGTCAACGTTCCTGTACAGATCATCCAGAGAATCGTCCACAACCTCTTCTGTTGCTTCTGCTACTTCTTTCTGAAGTGCCTGCACAAGTGCTCCCCAAGATGTAAATGTTCCGCTCATAACTTCACCAGTCCTAGCACTTGCTGTAATCCAGTTTCACTGATTTTGTCTGGCTTAACCATTCTGAAAGAGCATCTTCCTCAACCCGGTAACTGCGTCCGATCCGAATACTCGGAAATCCTTCTACTCTCATCAATGCTTCTGCCTGTTTGTGTCCGATCTGCATGATCTGTTGTAAGTCTTCTGCTGTATAAAATTTCATATCTGTTGTTCCTCACTTTCTTATTCAGCAGAAAATAACTACAATATATAAGCAATCCGAAAGTCATAAACACTGACATGTGCTTATACGTTCTAGTTATTCTCTGATTGTAAATTCAAATTCTTGTTCAATTACAAATACTTTTTGATAGGTACTATTTTATAATGTTCCATCAAGAACTCTGCATAAGCAGTAACCTTATCCTTGTTACCACAATAGAATCCAGTAGTAAACTTCTCGATAAGCTTATCTCTAATATCCTCATGAGTATCCCAATAATCATCCAGATAATCACGATAATCACGATCCATAACCTCTAACATAGATTTGTCATCTATTTTCGCTTCAAACTTTATATTGCGAATATCTTCCGGCAGATCATCCGGCAAGCGTAAGCGCGCAGCGTCAGCGGAGTTAGGAGCGGAAGCGACGACATTTGGAGCGTCAGCGACCTCTACAGTGCAGCGAAGCGGAACGTCTACCAGCGAAGCGTCCGTCTCAGCGTCAGCGGTACTATTATCTTTTACATATCTATTACATTCTTTTACTGGAGGGCATGTATGACCGGGGTTTTGGTCAAATCCGTCCGAGGTTTTGGTCTTTCTTGACCGGGGTTTTGGACATTTTATGACCGGCGTCATAGGTCATATCTGTCCGGTCTGGACAATCTTGTCCGTCGTCTTCTGTAAGAAACAGTTTTGGATATATCATACGAGCTTCCGTATGTGATCCTCTTCGTTTTTCATATCTTGTAATACATCCAGCCGCTTCCAGACTGTTCAAATGTCTTCTGACCTGTCGGTCTTCCAAATTTAAAATTCTTCCAAAGTAAGCATTTCCTGCTGTCGTATATCCTTTGTTGTTCGCCATTGCTAATATTTTGGCATATAACATGATACACTTACCATTATCTATCTTTAATTCATCCAACTTGTCAATCAGTTTCTCATCTACTACGATATAGTCACTCATGATTCTTTCCTCCGATTATCGTCTTTAATTTTTATCTCGTCTGTTATCTTTGTTTCTGATGTGCTCGTCCAGAGCCGCGCATAGCTCCGGTGTCGCTTCAAATATGAACACATCCAGATTCGGACGGCACCTGTTCGGCACACAACATTGATGATTTCAAATCCTTCTTTTCGCAACAGCCATGCGATTCTTTGACTACGAACTGCTTTTGTTTTCATATTCTGCTGTCTCATTGTTCTGGTTTCCTCTCTTTCTTACTTCATATTTTTCATGTCATTCTTAATCAGAGTTGTGATATAGTTCTGTAAAGTCATTCCACGCAGAGTCTAGCAAATAACTTCAGCTCTCTGCGAAAATCTGGCTCTACTTCTATAGAAATCCTCTTCTTACTATTCTCAGTCATTATTAAAATCCTCCTTTTTTCGTTAGTTATATATTATAATGATGCATCTGCATCTTATAAAAGTTTGTTCTCTCATATACCTGGGACGCTAAGCCAGCTCCGATTTTTGTTGTATTTACGTCGTTTATTGTTACTATGATACATATATATCGTGTAATTTTGTACATAGAAAAAGTTATTCCCCTCATATACCACACGCTAAGTCACCTTTAATTTTTGTTATTTTTAAAAGGTTTTACGCTGATATTTTTTTTGAATTCGTGTAATTTTTGGCGAAAAATGAAACATAAAAGTTCAGTCTCTCATATACCACACGCTAAACCATATCCCATTTTCCTTATATTTACAGGGTTTTAAGACAATTTTTCTTCTGAGATATCTGCAAATTTTGTGGAAAAAAGTTCATTTCCTCATATACCACACGAATTTGTATTTACGATTTTTGTTACTTTTCAAGGGTTTTA
>NZ_JBWLUT010000018.1:0-31552 GCF_056504575.1 Blautia sp. CGZ-1-C1 | reverse complement strand
ATTGCCTTCATCCACATCATAAACTGGCGGAAATGAATCAGATCACCTTCCGGATTCTCTGTCCAGAGTGTCTTCGATTTACGTGAGGCATTATTTGCAATCACTTCATTGGCCGCACTCAGGATATTCTTGGTAGAACGGTAATTCTGCTCCAGACGAATCACTTTTGCATCCGGGAAAACGTGCTCAAATCCAAGAATATTTCCAATGTTTGCCCCACGGAACTTATAGATAGACTGGTCATCGTCACCGACTACGCAGAGATTCTCATATTTGGAAGCCAGCAGACTTACAAATTTAAACTGTGCGGTATTGGTATCCTGATACTCATCCACCATGATGTATTTGAAACGTTCCTGATAATTCTCAAGAACATCTCCACAATTCTGGAAAAGTTCTACGGTCTTTACGATCAGATCATCGAAATCCAGCGCGTTATTTTTCCGCAGTGATGCCTGATATTCCCTGTATACTGCTGCCACTTTCTTCTTATTAAAATCACTGCCTGCATTCAGTTCCATTTCATCCGGTGTGATCAGCTCATCTTTCGCATGGGAAATCTGTGCCAGAAGGGAACGTTCCTTATATATCTTGGTGTCGATATTCAGCTTTCTGCAGATTTCTTTCATCAGAGTCTTCTGATCTTCGGTGTCGTAAATGGCAAACCTGTTATCAAAGCCAAGCCTGTCAATATGTCTGCGCAGGATACGCACGCAGGTAGAATGGAAGGTAGATACCCAGATACTCTCTGAGCCGAATCCCACGATCTTATCTACACGCTCTCTCATTTCACTGGCTGCTTTGTTTGTAAAAGTGATAGCCAGGATATTCCAGGGATTTACGCCCTTTTCATCTATCAGGTATGCAATGCGGTGGGTAAGCACCCTCGTCTTTCCCGAACCCGCTCCCGCCAGGATCAGCAGCGGTCCCTCTGTATGGTAGACCGCTTCCTGCTGCTGGGGATTTAATGTACTGTAAATGTCACTCATTTTCTCTCCTATCTCCCGTATACTCCAGGACAATTATCGTAGAGCATACTCGCCGAGTTACTATTTGCTCTGTTCCTCATCATGGTCTTTCTGCGCATTATATTTGCCTGCTATCGGTAGACAGCAATTCTCTTTACGCGCATCAGCCCAATATCTTCACAATTATACACAAAAACCAAAGTAGCTACAACTATTTACGATTAGAAATTTCTATATAATTTTCCAATTGTCATTGTCTGTTCCATATTCTGGAAAATCAGAAGTATATTCCACAAAATTATGTATTACTACTTACTCCATGCCCGGTAACGTTACTGTTCACTCCGTTCTCAGTAACGTAGCCAAAATTCATTCCAGATTGCCTGCGGCAATGGAATTTTGGCTTGTATGTCTCGGGATTTTGGCATATTTATGCCAAAACACCTCGCGGGATAGTGGTGTGTGAACAGTAACCCGGTGACAATTTATTTTAACTATTGAGTAAAAAAAACATTTACAAGTAGTATTTAAAACTATATAATAAGGAACAGAGGTGATTAAAAGATGACAATTGATGAAAAAGATATGATAAACAGTATTCTGGCAAGTGTGTCCAGAATTGATTATATTAAACTGGAAGATATTCCAAATATCGAATTATACATGGATCAGGTGACAACCTTTATGAGAAGACAACTTGCCTCCACCAAGCGTTACGAAGATGATAAGATCCTTACCAAAACTATGATTAACAATTACGCTAAGAATAAACTCCTCCCTCCACCGGAGAAGAAACGTTATTCCCGTGAGCATATCCTGATGCTGATTTTTATTTATTATTTCAAGAATATTTTATCGATCAATGATATTCAGACTCTGCTCACACCGATCGCACAGAAATATTTCAAGTCCATGACTGAGAAAGATATGACTTATATTTATAATGAAGTTTTCAGCATGGAAAAAGAGCAAATTGAATCTCTGAAGAAAGATCTGCTGCGTAAATACAAATCCGCCCGGATACCTTCTCTGATGCAGACGAAGAAGTCAGGAGAACCTTAAGAGATTTTCCTTTATCTGCCTGCTGAGCTTCGATGTTTATGTAAAAAAGATGATGATCGAGCACCTGATAGACGGAATGAACCCAACACCTGAACAGAAAGATAAAAAAGAAGAAATAAATCAACTTACAATGCTAAATTCAACTGTTCTATATACTCAAAAGGAGACTGCATATTTTGCCGTTCTCCTTTGGATTCTTATACTATTTTTTATGGTTATCCCACCTGAAATAGTTCCTTCATCCACACCAAGCATTTCTCCATTCTCGCGACTTTCCCCAATAACAATCTGGAACCAATTTTGACATTTGATGTCTTCCAAATCTATTTTCCTGTTCCGATACAATGTTTCTTCATCCCAACCTTTATCAGAAATCTTTTTGCCAGTTATATGAGAGCACACTGCATCCTTCCAAAAGTTCATTATCATATGTTTCTTCAATATTCTGATTTACATTGACCATAACAGAAGAAAGATTCTCCCCATTATCTATTTCCCTCCATACAATATACCAAAGGTCCCTTTACAACTGCTGCTTTTGCATTGTCTGCTCTTACCTGTGGATTTGCATGAACAAATACCGGCTCTGCATCAAAGCTTATTTCAACAACACAAGATATTTTATCTCTATTAAATGATATTTCTTATTTCTCCACTGCCTTAAATGTAAATTTAATCGGCTGGTAATCGCCTGTTGTCAATGGCAGTGGCAGACCGGCTTTCATAAGGGCTGCGCCTGTGTATACTTTTCCTGTTGCTGTGTCTTCGTATTTCATATCCGCATCCAGTCCCTGTGGGTAGAAAAGATAAATATAAGGATTTGCTTCACTGTGAAGTCTTACTCCGCACACCACTGTTTCTTTCTTATCTTTTGATACGAACTGCCAAAGTACATGATTGTTGTTTTCAAATGGGTTCACCAGACGATAATAGTCTCCTGACTGTACCAGATGCTCCATTTCTTTATACTTCAGAATCTGTTCTTTCGCGATCTTCTTATCTTCCTCGGACATCTTCATCAGATCAAGTTCATAGCCAAATGTACCGGCAGATGCAACAATCCCTCTTGTCTCAAATGGAGTAGTTCTTCCGGACTGATGATTCGGGCATACACTGACATGAGCACCCATGGTGCTGATCGGGTATCCGAAGGAAGTTCCATACTGGATTTTCAGTCTGTCAATGGCATCTGTATTATCACTGCACCAGATCTGTGGAGAGTAGTAAAGCATTCCCGCCTCAAATCTTCCGCCTCCGCCTGAGCAGGACTCAAACAGAAGATCCGGATATCTCTGTACCAGGCTTTCCATCATTTCATAGACAGCCAGCACATATCTGTGGTAAACCTCTCCCTGACGTTCCTTTGGAAGAGCTGCTGAGAACACGTTATCTACACTTCGGTTCATATCCCATTTCACATAATCAGCCTTGCATGCATCCAGAACCTTAAAGATCTGGTTCATAATGTGTTCACGTACTTCTTTTCTGGTGATATCCAGATTTAACTGATATCTGCTTCGATTCATGGCACGTCCCGGAATCTTCAGTGCCCAGTCCGGATGTTCTCTGTAGAGATCACTGTCCTCGGAAATCATCTCCGGCTCTACCCAGAGACCAAATTTAAGGCCAAGACCATGGATTTTCTCTGCAAGTGCAGGAAGTCCGCCTTTAATCTTCTCTTCATTTACTTCCCAGTCACCAAGTGCGCACCAGTCATTATCTCTCTTTCCAAACCATCCGTCATCCAGGACAAACATATCCAGTCCAATATTTTTTGCCTCTTCTGCAATGTGGTAAATCTTATCTGCGTCAAAATCAAAATAAGTTGCTTCCCAGTTATTTACCAGGATCGGTCTTGGCTGCTCTGTATACTTACTGCGGATCAGATTGCTTCTGTATGCATCATGATAGATTCTGGAAAGTTTTCCGAAGCCTTCTGCTGAGTATGCCATGATCACTTCCGGTGTCTCAAAACTCTCCCCCTGTTCCAGTGTCCAGGAGAAATGATAAGGATGAATTCCCATTGCCATACGGGTGTGTCCTACCTGGTCCACCTCTGTTTCAAATAAGAAGTTTCCACTGTATGCAAGTGCATATCCATAGCAGTTTCCATAAGTTTCCTCTGTATTTCTGTCACAGAGGATCACAAATGGATTGTGATGATGGCTGGAGGTGCCGCGGATACTTCCCACAGACCAGTTGCCATGGCCAAGATGAGTTCTCTCCATCTGTCGCTCCACATTATGTCTGCCATAGAAGTGGACTACATCCAGTTCTCTGTATTCATAGTCCATTTCCATAGACATTGCTTTTTTTACTGTAACCGGTGCTGTACCTGTATTTTCCAGGCGTACCGCTCTGGTGATCACATCAAGATGGGGAAATACACCATAGAGAAGATGTGCTTTCAGTCCGCTGGCACGGTCTGTCAGAACAATTTCCAAAGTCTCTGCCTCATCTTCCTTTGCAAACATTGCAGGAAGCCCTTTCAGGCTGTACTTTCCTTTTGTGATCTCATAGGACTCAAATTTCAGATTTGCAGTATCACTGCCGTCTGCCTGCTCTGTCTCCAGGCCATTGATACGATAATCACCATTTCCATATGTAGTATATTCCTGTGGCAGGGTATCTAATGAAAATGTTTTGTCCTTTTCTGCTTCATAAGGATTTCCTGAAAATCCTCTGTCCACACATACGATCCTGTCTGTGATCAGCGCATCGCCTACCGGACTTCCATAATACAGATGAACCAGAGTATCATACTCTCTTACCTGCATCTGATAAGTGCTGTGCTCTGTTCTCAGGTCGAATACTTTTTCTGCCTCGTGATATTTAATCCATTCCATACTCTGTACCTCTCATTTCTTTGTTCTTTCTATTTTATAGATGTTCTTTATAGATGTCTATCTATTTTTGTCAAGCGGATATTCGCAATCCGCTTTGCTACTTGCTCATAACCGAATAACTGCTTCGCAGTTTATCAGAAGGAGCTTGCACTCCTCCTGATACAAGCAAGTCCCCACCCACTGCTTATTGCTTTTCGCAATTGAAGCAGGGGACTTACTTGATTCGGTTAAAACGCATACTGATCAGGTTCTGTGTCCACATAGTGATGTTCCTCTTCCTCCTCTTTGAAGTAGGGTTTGAACAGTTTCCACATAAACCAGGAGTCTGCATAGGCAGTCAGAGAGAATCCAAACATCAGCCAGATCAGCAGATATATCGGGAAAAGTTTTGCATCTACAAGTGTCATTGTCATTGGCAGGATTGTGATCACTGCCACAGCTAATGCATAGCCTATATGTTTAACCGCAAAATAAAATGCGTTTGTGATCAAAGTCATTGTTTTATTTTCGAATGCTGCAACTGTTGGAAATACATACAGTGCAACTACCACCAGAGGAATATAGACCGCAAAGATCACATAATTAAAGATCTGTGACATGGATCCCGGCATTGTTGCCAGAGCTTCTTTTTCCATATAAATAAATATTCTTGCTGCAGCCATCAGAATCCAGATCAGTGTGGACTGCCTGAAATTCTGCTTAAAACTCTTAAAAAAATCATGAAGTACTCTGATATCTCCATCTTTATGGAGTTTCAATGTACAGTAAAATAATGCAGTGGTGGATGCCCCTGCTGTGATAATCGGAAGAGAGCACACGATCCACAGCAAATTTAATGCGATTAACTGACCTAAAAATCCGAATATTCTGTCAAAGAGACTTCCTGGTTTCATTTCTATCTACCTCTTCCTTTCCTGTCATTTATCTTCTTTTGTTTTATATTTCAGTTTACTTTCTCTGAACTTTATCAAATCCAGTTTCAGGCAAGCCCTGTTATACTCGTTCTAATTTTATAACAAAGCCTGCCTGTACTGCTCAGATTTTATTACAGTTTACCACCAGATGTTGCAATACCTTCGATGAACTGTTTCTGGAAAATCAGATACAGTACGATCATCGGAATACATGCAAGCAGAGATGCCGCCATCAGCTGCGGATAATTGTTGGTGTACTGTCCCTGCATTTTTGCAAGTGCTGCTGACAGAGGCATTACATCCTTGTTACAGATCAGAGGCCACATCAGGTCTTTGTATGCAAATACTGCTGTGAAGATTCCCAGTGCCACCATGGAAGAACGTGTCAGAGGAGCCATGATGAACAGGAAGGTCTGGCCGATGTTACATCCATCAAGACGTGCAGCCTCTTCCAGATCTTTCGGAAGTCCCATATAAGCCTGTTTGAGGAGGAATGTACCAAATGCAGTAACAATACCGGGAAATACCAGGGCAAAAATGGTATTGAGCATTCCCATTTTACTTACCATTAAGTACTGTGGGATAATGAAGATCTGTCCAGGAACCATCATCTGGAAAAGTACCAGAGAGAACATCAGGTTTTTCCCCCTGAAGTTCAGACGTCCAAATGCATAGCCTGCCAGTGTTGCTGTCAGAACTGCGCATACAACACGGCCCAGGATCAGAAGCAATGTATTGATATACAGATGTAAGAAATCCATATTTTCAATAACTTCTTTAAAGCTGTCCCATCTCCATGTAGACGGGAGGATTACGAACGGGTTGACAGAAGTTGCCTCTGTCATGGTTTTGAAAGCTGTCAGGATCATCCATAAGAAAGGAACCAGCATGGTAATAGATACCAGTATCAGGATAACATGGATCAGAACTCTGTTTGCTTTATCTCTTGCTGACATAATTATCCCTCCTTAATTATAGTGAACCCACTTCTTCTGCGCAATGTTCTGGAATACTGTCATAATCATAATCACAACCAGAAGAAGTACGACGATTGTTGAACCATAGCCTTTGTTATTCTGTACAAAGGAATTCTGGTAGAACAGATAAACAAGTGACTGTGTTTTGTAAAGTGCAGGATTGTTTCTGTCCATAACCATAAAGATCAGATCGAATACCTGCATGGCGCCGATGACACGGGTAACCATTACAAAGAAGATGGTCGGCGAAAGCAGCGGGATTGTAATATGGAAGAACTGTTTCACACCAGTTGCTCCGTCAATGCTTGCTGCTTCATAATAATCTCTTGGGATTTCCTGCAGACCAGACAGGAAAAGTACCATATTGTAACCAATGATGGACCATACACCGATCACTGCGATCGCATAAACTGCAATCTTCGGATCAGAAATCCAGTTAATCTTTGTATGGAAAATGTGATTCAGAAGACCAAATTCTGAGTTAAACAGCCATCTCCATACCATGGCGATCGCAGCCGGAGCAGCAACCATAGGCAGGAAGAAAATAGTTCTGTAAACAGCACGGCCTTTCATTTTACGGTTTAATAAAACTGCCAGTACCAGTGCGATGGCAATGGAAAACGGAACTTCCACAATGGCATATTTAAATGTATTTAATAATGCCTGCCAGACTTCCGCATCGTGGAACAGCTTTACATAGTTGTCAAAACCAATGAAGATATTTCCCTTACCGAAATCTCCGGTCTTGAAAAAGCTCTCATAAATGGTCTTAAAAATCGGATAGATATTTAAGATGATCAGACCAAGCATTGTAGGAAGAATGAACGCCCATCCCCAGATGAATTCATTCCGCGCCTGACTGGTACCTTTTTTTGGATTTGCCACGGCTCTCACTCCTTCTTATCATAAAATTTTGTTGCTGATTTGAATGGAAAACTGCCGCATATCTGCATACCTGTTGTGACTTCTGCGGTTATCACATGATCGGAATCTTTTCTGCGGCAGCTTTTCTGTTTCTTATTTTTTATGAATGGTTTTGTTAAACATTAATTAATAGGACTCTTCTGCAATGGCATCATTCATAATAGTAACGATGTTCTTGCATGCATCATCCATGCTTTCCTCATCATTCCATGGTTTCTTCAGTTCTTCACACATTGGGTTCCACCATGCAAGTGTTGCATTTGTGTGTGGTCTGAATACGATGTCATCCATTGCATCCATGTATGGCTGTAAGTTGAAGCAGTCAACACTGTTAACCCATCCATCGGACATTCCTTCGTAAGCTGCCATTGTTACACCAAGGTCAGCCTGTTTCTGCTGCATGTCTTTTGTACCGAACCACTCAATAAGCTGGAAAGCTTCGTCCGGCATATCTGTGTTTGCAGAAGCAGCCCATCCAAGACCATTGTAAAGAGATACGCTTCTGCCTGTCTCAGCGTCTTTCGGAAGTCTTGCTACATCACAGTGTTCTTTGATATAATCGTTGTCTTTGAAACCAGATACCATCCAGGATCCCTGAGAGATCATAGCTACTTTACCAGATCCGAAGAGTACGTCTGTACCTGTTTCGGACATTGTAGATGCAGGAGGCATTACATTTTTAACGCATTTGTCAACGAATTCCATTGCCTTGATAGTATTAGGATCATCAAAACCGGATTTGTTATCATCTGTCAGTACACATCCGCCCATGGAGTAGATAATATTCATCCATGTATCCTGCTCGTTAGACGGGTTTGCTGCGAAACCATACTGGCTTCCGTCTTCTTTTGTAAGTTTCTCTGCGATATCATAGAATTCATCCCATGTCCAGCTTCCGTCCGGATAGTCGATTCCTGCTTCATCAAACATATCTTTGTTATACCACATAGCGATTGTGTCGATATCCTTCGGTACTGCGTATGTTTTTCCGTCCCACTGATACATTTCCTTGATATCTTCCGGGAATTTGTCCATTTCCAGTTTGTCGCTGTCTGCAACCTTGTCTGTCAGATCAAGTAAGATATCATTGGACATATATCTTACTGCTTCGTTGGAATGCATCCAGAATACGTCCGGCATATCTCCGCCTGATGCACCTGCTTCAAGAAGTGTCCAGTAGCTGCTCCACTCTACTACCTGAAGTTCAGTTTTAATTCCTGTCTCTTTTGTAAACTCATCCATGATCTCCTGAAGTCCGGCTTTCTGTCCGTTATCCCAGATTGCAACTGTCAGAGTTTTGTCTTTCGCCTGTGCACTTACCGGTGCAAGTGCTGTAACTGTCATAGCACCGATCACTGTTGCGACTGTGAGTTTTTTCATGTTTTTTCTCATATACATCCTCCTTTATTCGTCGTTTCGACGTGTTCCTTGTGATTCTTATTATACGTTTTTGTCTATTTTTTTAAATGGACTAATGAAATGAATTTATGTCATAATCGTTATGGAAAAAACGCTGAATATATGGTAAAATGTCAACAACGACTTGAATTTGTGCGTATTTACAGGATATGAATCCATATGTCTTTATATCAATAATATCCCCAGTCAAAGAAAATAAAAAAGGAATGGTGCAAATGCCAAATGTAAAATATACTGACAGCGCTACTTTTCGCTGTCTTGAAAATCTGAAAGAGGGTTCCCTTGATATCAGTCTGATCCATACGGGCAAAGAGCACTGCCCACCCGGACATATCTGTTCCATGCCAAGAGACGAGTTTATCATCCATTTTGTACTGGACGGTACCGGATTTTATTCTGCCGGAGGTCAGACCTGGAGCCTTACTCCCGGACAGATGTTTGTAATTTATCCAAATGAACCAATCACATACGGAGCTGATGAAACCCATCCCTGGACTTATGCCTGGATCGGTTTTCGTGGAATCCGTGCTCACTCAATGGTAAGAGAATGTGGATTTTCCAAAAATCAATTAGTGCTTCCTGCACCGAATCAGAAAATAATTCTGAAGCACATTGATTATATGCTGGATCATAAGCAGCTTTCCAAAGCCAATGATCTGAAGCGTCAGGCTTATCTGATTCTGCTGTTAGCCGAGCTTGTCGACTTTCATGAAAAGCAGTCTGCCCAAAGCAGAAAAAATGCCAAATATGCCTACAGCACCAGTGTTTACGCGGAACTTGCCATTGAATATATTAAAGATATGTATCAAAAGGGAATCGGGATTTCTGATATTGCAGATAATATCGGAATCAGCCGCGCCTATCTGAACAGTTCCTTTCAGAAAGAGCTTGGAATATCCGCACAGACCTTCCTCATTGATTATAAGATGCATAAAGCAGCCAGTCTTCTGGTCAGCACCAGTTTGTCTATAAAAGAGGTTTCCAATTCTGTAGGATATGAAGACCAGTTGGTTTTTTCCAAGGCTTTTAAAAAGAAATTCGGAATGAGTCCCAAAAACTATAAGACGCTTAAAGAAACCATCGATAAATATGACGAAAAACAATAAGCAGGCAAATGATCAGATCATTTGCCTGCTTTTCACTTTTTACTTTGCAGTTAAAACATAAATCCTGGATTCATAGTCTGTGCATGGTTCATCTTCACTTGTGGGTTCACCTGCTGTACAATCTGTGGTAAGCAGTCCCAGATTCATCAGCTCATCCCCGTAGTTTTCTGTTCCATTATACTCATTTCTGTAGATAAAATCCGGATCCAGTCCCTGAAGCCGTACTCTGGTAAAATCTGCGTTTACTACATTTCTTTCCCTGTACCAGAACACCAGCGCTGTTTTTTTGTCCTCGCTGACGGTCATCCACACAGTTTCATTGCCCTCAAAAGGACTCTTCAGTCTGTAAAAAGTTCCAAACTGAATCAGTTCTCTGTATTCTTTCATAAAAGTGATCTGCTGTTTTACTTCACTGATTTCCTCATCAGACAGTTTATTCAGATCCAGCTCATATCCGAAAGTTCCAAAATAAGCTACATTTGCTCTCGTATGTAACGGAGTTTTGCGGTTTAACTGATGGTTTGGTACTACAGATACATGACTTCCCATGGAACTTACCGGATAACACATACTTGTGCCATACTGGATTTTCACACGCTCTGCCGCATCTGTATCATCGCTTGTCCATCCCTGTGGCGCATAATAAAGGATTCCCGGGTCAAAACGCCCGCCGCCGCTTGCGCAGGACTCAAAGAGGATCTGAGGAAATGCAGTATTTAACCGCTCATACAGATCATAAACTCCGAGAATATATCTGTGAAATACTTCTCCCTGACGGTCTGCAGGAAGTGCAGCCGAATAACATTCCGTGATACTTCTGTTCATATCCCATTTGATGTAGGAAACCTTCGCTTCTGAGAGAATTTTATACATCATCTCATAAATACAGTCCACTACTTCTTTTCTGGAAAAATCCAACACATACTGATTTCTGCCATGACAGGAATGCCTCTGCGGTGTCTGCAGAATCCAGTCCGGATGTGCACGATAAAGATCTGAATCCTTGTTCACCATCTCCGGCTCAAACCACAGACCAAATTTCATACCCATCTCTTCAATCCTGTCTGCGATTCCCTTGATTCCCTGCGGAAGACGCTCTCTGTTTGCTACCCAGTCACCAAGTCCTGCATAATCGTTGCTTCGTGCACCGAACCATCCGTCATCCAGTACAAATAATTCAACGCCGCATTCCTTTGCCTTTGCTGCGATTTCCACCAAACGGTCCTCTGTAAAATCAAAATAAGTAGCTTCCCAGTTATTGTTAAGGATTGGTCTTGGACGGTCTCTCCAGTAACCTCTTGCCAGTCTCTTCTGATATAATTTATGGAAGGTCTGGCTCATTCCATTCAGACCCTTATCAGAAAATACTATTACTGCTTCCGGAGTCTGAAAGTTCTCACCACAGTCCAGCTTCCAGTCAAAGTTCTGCGGATTGATCCCCACAGTGATGCGGGTTGTATCATGAGTATCCACCTCTGCCTGCATTCTGTGATTTCCACTGTAGATCAGACTGAATCCCATCACTTCTCCTGCATTTTCTGTTGCTGACGGACGTCGGAGCACAATAAAGGGATTATGTTCATGGGAAGAATTTCCTCTGATGCTTCCTACAGACTGGATTCCCTGCTCCAGTCTGCGCTCTTTCACATGACGTTCTCTGGACCATGCACCTGAAAACTGCATCCACACATAATCCTTG
The DNA here is from genome assembly GCF_056504575.1 of Blautia sp. CGZ-1-C1. NCBI lineage: Bacteria > Bacillati > Bacillota > Clostridia > Lachnospirales > Lachnospiraceae > Blautia > Blautia sp. CGZ-1-C1. The sequence goes on along the minus strand of NZ_JBWLUT010000018.1, from coordinate 19,637 downwards.
TCCGGCAGATCAAGACTAAGGCTCATTGCATTTAACAGATGTACAGGGGATGTTCCTTCATTGATGAATCTGACACTTCTGGTAATGATTCCCCCCTGTGCAAAAATAGTATAAAGCAATTCCAGTACAATTCCTGTTACTTCATCTTTCAGTTTTATACATAAGGTCTGGGCTTCTTCGTCATTCTCTGTATAAGTAGCCGGAAGTCCTGAAAGCTTTGGCTTTCCATCTGTAACCGTGTGACTGACATAAGTAAATTCCGAGATTCTGCTGCCGTTTTCCTGAAGGATTTCCACTGCCGGATAACGGTAATCAGAGCTTCCATACACCGGATATTCCAGTTTCAGATGCTCCAGCGAAAATTTGCGGTTTCCCTCATAAACACAGGCTGTCATTGGTCGCTGCTTCATCTCAAGAAGATATGAAAAATCTTCTCTGTCATGAATTCTTTTCCCAAAATAGAGATTTCCAATATGTCCATTTGGAAGCACACACATAATATAACTGATTTCATTGTTGTATAAATGGAATGTCTTTGAACTTTCATGAAAAATAATACTCATAACTATCCCCTTTCCGCATCTTTGGTTATTCACTGATAATTCCAGAAAATAATGCAATTCAGATTATATTACTATTTCATATCATTTAAGCAAATACTCTGTCAAGCGGATATTTATTATAATGCCAATGAATTTTCGTCAATTTTTTTCAATTCCTCTTCACTGAAGGATGCGCTGTCCAGCACCTTCAGATTCTCAAGAATCTGCTGTGGACGGGATGCTCCTATAAGCACACTGGTTACAATTCCATCGCGGAGAATCCATTTCAGTGCCATCTGAGCAAGGCTTTCGCCTCTTTCTACTGCAATTGCATTCAGACTGCGAATACTGTTAAGACGTTCCTCACTGAACTGGTCTGCATGGAGAAAACGCCCGTCTGTGTTGACGCGGCTGTCCTTTGGAATTCCATTCAAATAACGGTCTGTGAGCATTCCCTGCGCCAGAGGGCTAAAAGAAATAATTCCCTTTTTCTTTTCTGCTGCTGCCTGTTTCAGACCATTTTTCTCAATCGTTCTGTTAAAAATATTATATGAATTCTGATTAATGATAAACGGACAGTGCAATTCCTCCAGAATATCTGCGGCGCGTTTCATTGTCTCACCATCATAGTTGGAAATTCCAACATACAATGCTTTTCCGCCTCTGACGATCTGTGCTAGAGTCTCCATGGTCTCCTCAAGAGGAGTCTCCGGATCCATTCTATGATGATAGAAGATATCTACATAATCCAGGCCAAGACGTTTCAGGCTCTGGTCAAGACTGGCGATCAGATACTTACGGCTTCCCCAGTTTCCATAAGGTCCCGGCCACATGTCGTAACCGGCCTTTGTGCTGACGATCAGCTCATCTCTGTATGCAGAAAATTCCTCTCTCAGGATTTTTCCAAAATTTGCCTCCGCACTTCCAGGCTGTGGACCATAGTTGTTTGCAAGGTCAAAATGTGTAATTCCATTATCAAATGCTGTGAAGCACATCTGCTTCATATTCTCATAAACACCGGTATCTCCAAAATTATGCCATAAACCCAGAGATAACTCCGGCAGCATCAGCCCACTGGCACCACAGCGGTGGTATTTCATAGCTTCATAACGTTTTTCCTCTGCCTGATGCATAAGATAATTCCTCCCTTTTCGTACAGTATTTCGAATCCGAATATTATTGTTATCATTCTCTATCGAAATAACTGTACCACTCGCTCGTCTACGCAATTAACACAGTTATTTACACAACAATGTACTTGATTTACTCTTTCTCTGTAATGATACATCCTGTTCCACTTATTTTCAACAAATGTTATTAGCATTATTTAAAAAGCCACTTTCTGACTGAAAATGGCTTTTTAAATAAATAAACTATATTAAATTCCTTTAAAGCTAAAGGAGAATTCCATCTTTCCGTCTGTATTCAGCAGATATTCCGGATGGGTATATGCTCCCCAGCTGTCGTCGCCGCCGATTCCCATCTGGCCTTTGGCTATGCGTACTACTGTGTAATGAATCTGCGGGAGTTCGTATGGATGCATGGCATTTTCCATCTCATGCGGAGTGTATGGAAGTGCCGAGAACATCACTGGTTCTCCATCCATCTCGAAGTACATTCCTCTGCCCTTGCGGTCTGTGATCTTTGCCCAGCGTACTTCCTCTTTTGCACCACATTCCTGCGGCACCATGTATCTTGCCATGTTGTCCACAACTTTATTCTGGTAAATGCCGAGTTTTGCACCTTTTTTACGGTCTGCATAGGTTTCAGCTTCTCCCAGTCCATACCACTGAACATTATCATAGTCTGCATTGAACTTAAACATCACGCCAAATTCCGGCATATCGCCAAGTTCTTTTACCGGATCATAAGTTAAAGTTGTCTTCACCTTTCCATCTCCGAATACTTCGTAGGTGAGCTGACACTCACTGGCTGGTGTGGTTGGCATCAGATAAGTAAAAGTTACTTTTACAGAGTGGTCTGTTTCTTCTGCCTGTGGTGAATTGGATGGACCGTATGCACCTTTTCTGTATTCTTTGTGGCTTAAATACATACTGGCGACTTTCCACTGTGCGTAGCGCATCTGCATAAGATTTCCACAGTCATTATCTGTTGGTGCGCGCCAGAAGTTTGGTTTCGGGATTGCTTCGATCATCTCTTTACCCGCATATTTGTAGGAGACCAGCCCACCATTGAGGACGGAGAACATTACTTCAAAGTGCTCGCCGCGGACACCAATATTGTGTGTGCTTCGGATGATCTGCGGCTTCGCAGCTGCTGTTTCTGCTGAAGCATTTTCCTGTACCTTATATACATGCTGTCCAAACGCGATCTCATGACCTGCAGATGCCCACACTTTTTCCTCTTTCAGATGGAAGGAAACAGTAACTGTATATTCTCCGGCTACTTCTGCTGTTTCAAAAGGCAGTTTATATTCTTTCTCGCTCAATGGCTCAACTGCTGTTTCCAGTGCTTCTGTACGGATCACTTTTCCATTCTTTGCAAGTGTTACCTTACAGTCAAAAGTATCTGTGTTTACAAAGAGGTTCTTGTTAATCACTTTTACTGTGTCAGCTGTCACCTCTGCAGTAATATTCTGATAATTGAATTTCACTTCCTGCATCTTTGGAGATGGCTCTCTGTCACCGCCATATGCAATTCCGTTGCCACTGAAATTATAGTCTGTAGGGCGTTCTCCGAAATCACCGCCATATGCCTGGAACTCTTTTCCATAGCGGTCTTTCTTATAAATAGACTGGTCAATGTAATCCCAGATAAATCCACCCTGATATTTGGGCTCTGTATCTGTCAGGTCAGTATATTTGTGCATGGCACCGCAGGAATTTCCCATGGCATGTGTGTATTCACAGCAGATAAACGGTTTGCTGTCATCCTTTGCCAGGAACTCTTTGATTGCTTCTACAGATGGATACATCTGGCTTTCCATATCACTGGTATCATTATAACTACGGTCATGGAAAAGTCCCTCATAATGTACCAGGCGGGTAGGGTCATTCTTACGGAAAAGCTGAGACATTTCATAGATATCTTTTCCGCCAAAAGATTCATTTCCACAAGACCAGATCAGGATTGCCGGATGATTCTTGTCTCTCTGATACATGGAGTTGGCACGGTCAAGCATCATATCCAGCCATTCCGGTTTGTTATGAGGAACAACATGGGTATAATCCTTTGTAAACTCCGCCGTATCCCAGGAACCATGAGATTCCAGATTTGTCTCGTCGATCATATAAATACCATATTCATCACAGAGCTGATAAATTAGTGATGTATCCGGATAATGGCAGGTACGGATGGCATTGATATTATTCTGCTTCATAATGCGAAGATCCTTACGGAGTTCCTCCTCTGAAACATGTCTTCCGCTGACCGAACTGAACTCATGACGGTTTACGCCCTTAAATACGATACGCTTTCCGTTCAGCGTCATGATTCCGTCTTTCATTTCGAAACGTCTGAATCCCACTTTCTGAGGAATCACTTCCTGCAGATTTCCGGCTTCATCGTAAAGTTCTATTGTAAGATCATAAAGCTGCGGATCTTCAGCACTCCAGAATTCCGGGTTGCTGACTTTCCATAAATAGCTGCTCTCTGCGGTTTTACTGCTATTCGTTTTTAATGTATGCGAAATCCCCGGTGTTTCAGTCGCGTCTTCATTTGTATCTTTATTCGCACCTGCATTTCTTTCATCTGCGGCAATTATTTTATCAGTATTTTCTTCCAAAAGTAATTTTCTGTCTTTCAGAATGCATTCGCCATCTTTTTCAAGTTTAAAAGTAATGCTTCCTTTTCCCCATGTTTTTACCTTGATTTCCATATCTGCTGATTCCAGATTTTCTTCCGGAATAGCACGAATCTGAAGGTCATACGCGTGAGTATCCGGCACTGTGTAAAGGTACACATCTCTGTAAATTCCTGAGAATCGGAAGAAATCCTGATCCTCACACCAGCTGCTGGAAGTCCATTTAAATACCTGTGCAGCCAGTTTATTCTGACCTTCTTTCACATAATCTGTCAGTTCAAATTCTGACGGGGTAAAAGAATCTTCACTGTATCCGATAAATGTACCGTTCAGCCAGAGTGCCAATCCACTCTCTGCTCCCTGGAATGAAATAAACAGTCTCTTACCTTTCATATGAGCCGGTACAGTAAAATATTTCACATAGCTTGCCACCGGATTAAATCTCTCCGGAATCTCGCCCGGATGAATTTCCTCGTGTCCTTCCCATGGATACTGAACATTCGCATACTGCGGTGCATCATATCCTTCCATCTGGATATGTGCCGGTACATGAATATCCTCCCAGTCATAACAACAATACTCTTCCTTTTCAAATCCTGGAATCACATTTGCATAATTACGGGCATAATGAAACTTCCACAGACCATTCAGACAGTAACGAAAAGAAGTCCCCTCCCCTTCCTGTAATGCAGCCTGCATCTCTTTTTTATCTTTATAATATACATGATCTGAATGAGCTTCCATTCGGTTATCGCAAAAATACTGCGGATCTTTTACCAGTGAATAATCAAATGTTTTCATCTTGTTCCTCCTGATCTTAATATCTTTAGAATTCCTATTAATTCCTTATCGCTCCTTATAGTTCCGATTATAACATTTCCTTCTTCTATTCGGTTTGCAAATTCGATCATATATTTTTCATTTTCACCCAGCATAAGAATCCAATCCCCATAATAACAAAACCCAATTTCCATAAAATTATGAAAATGCAGATTCTCCACACCTGTCCCATAATTCTGCACCCGACGCTCACCAAGAAGCGGAAAAATAGGACTTCCGGCTGGCATATAGCGTAATACACAAATATATATATCCAGTAACCAGCGCAGAAAAATAGTTTCTTTCATGTGCATTTGCAGGATACTTAGATATTCTTAGGTATCAAAAATCCGCGTTATGAGAAGAAAAGTCCTTTGTCTGAGCGCCAGCGAGTAATCCAGACTTTTCTTCTCATGCTTTTAGCGGATTTTCGATACCTTAGAATATCTTAGTGTCCGAAACCGCACATGAAAGAAACTATTTTTCTGCGCGTCCCTTAATCTAATCTTTCTAATCTTTCTACTCTTCCCACTTATAACACAAAAAGAGCAGGCCAAAACATCCGCCTGCTCTCTCAAACGCCCTAAAACGCTTTATCTCTTCTGTATCCTATTTCCCTTCAGCGTCCTTCTCCGCCATTCTGGAGAACACCATCTCATATCCATCATTTCCATAATTCAATGAACGATTCACACGACTGATCGTTGCAGTGGAAGCTCCGGTCTTCTCGGAAATATCAAGATATGTCCTCTTGTCCATCAACATCTTGGCAACCTCAAAACGCTGTGATAATGAAAGAAGTTCATTAATCGTACATACATCTTCAAAGAAGGTATAGCATTCTTCTTTATCCTTCAGGCATAAAATCGCTTCAAAAAGCTGATCTACAGCCTCTGTTCTGATTTTTTTACTCATTTTTTTGCTCCTTTAGAACTCTACTCTTCAATTCTTCACTGGACGGACATTTGTATTTATAATGTCCATTTCATATTTCTAACAGTGATATTTTACCACGTTAAATCACGAGAAGCAAGCATTTAAGCAGAAAGAAATCTTTAATTTTCAGATTTTTCCTGAAGAATCTCCCCAAGGGTCGAAAATATCGCTTTTGTATCAATTGGTTTCGCTATGTACCCGTTCATTCCGGCCTCATATGCTTTCTTCTTATCTTCATCAAAAACATTCGCAGTCATTGCCACAATCGGAATCTGTGCACGCTTATCAGGCAGGCTTCTGATTTCTTCCGTCGTCCGGTAACCATCCATATTTGGCATCTGAATATCCATCAAGATCATATCATAATAATCTTCCGGCACTTTTTTTAGCATTTCCAGACACTTGATTCCATCCTCTGCCCATTCCACTTTCAGACCTTCCTCTTCCAGTATGGTAATCGCAATCTCTGCATTCAGCTCATTATCCTCTGCAAGCAGAATCCGTTTTCCCATCAGCAATGTCAGAAGCTTCGTGCTCTCCTGCTGCTCCTGCACCGCATTCTTACATTCTTCCTCTGAAACCAGAAATGGAAGAATAATAATTGTCTTTGTACCTACAGTAACCTCACTGCTGACCTCAATCGTTCCACCCATAAGATCTACCAGTGATTTCACAATCGGAAGCCCCAGACCGGTTCCGATAACCTTACTCTCCGTACTGGTATTTTCACGACTGAACTCTTCAAAAATATGTGGCAGATACTCCTTACTCATCCCTATACCGGTATCTTCTATAGTAAATCTGTAAAAAGACACCTTTTTCTCTGCATCATGTCCCTCTTCGGTAATATCTACAGTAACTGATCCGCCTTCCGGTGTATACTTGATGGAATTACTGATAACATTCAGCAGAATCTCCCGTAATTTCGTCTTATCACAATGCACATAGGGATTCTCTACTTTCAGGTTACAGGTATATTGCAGTTTTTTTTCCTCAATCGAAGGCTCAAAAACATCATTCAGCGTATTCACAAGATTTTTCAGATCACCTGTCTCTGTTTTAAGCGTAGCCTTACCACTCTCAATCCTTGCCATCTCAAGAACATAATTAATCAAAGACAGCAAAAACGAACTGGAATGCTTGATCTTACTAATATAATCAATCACCCTTTTCTTATCATCCAGGTGCTTTTCCAGAAGATCTGCAAACCCTATGATTGCATTCATCGGTGTACGGATATCATGGCTCATATAAAACAGAAAACGTGTCTTTGCCTCATTTGCCATTCTTGCCTCTATTGCCGCTTTTTCCAGTTCTTCTTCATGCAGAATATCTTTATACCGCCTCATTTTGTACTGCCAGTATCCAACAGAAGCCATCACTGCCAGTGCAATTGAAATAATGACGCCAAACACTTTCTGTGAAACTGTGATCCATCCATTCTCCGGTACAATTTCGAAATACCAGGTATCATTCGGAACACTGCAGGCAACCTCAAGTGAATTATTCAAATTTGAATTCTCACTTTCGTCAATTATGATTTTCTCACCTGTATAGAGGTCTTTCTTCCAGATCTGATAACCATATCCCGCTTCTTCCAGCTTCTCCAGTTCCACTTCCTGAATAAAATTATCCCAGTTCATTACCAGAATAGAAAATCCCCAGAACTTCTCTTCCCCATTCTGATCCATAATATAAGCCGGGTCAAAAAGAAGCGCCCCGGTTCCGCCCTGCACCAGCTCATACGGTCCTGCAATCGTATATTCACCACTTAGCCTTGCAAGTCTCGCTTCCTTTTTTCTCGCAGGATTCTGAAGCGTATCAAGACCCATGGCTGCTTCATTTCCCTCCATCGGATAAATTCGCGATACAACTCCATCCTCTGCCAGTTCCCTGGCCTCTATCACGTCCTCATCCTCCTGCATCAGCTCTGCCAATTTGTCAAACTGTTCGTTATCTATATCATATTCCTTTTCCACGATCTGCTTCATCAGATCCGATTCCGCAAGATATTTGCTCAGCTGAGATTCCACCCGGCTTACAGTAGACTCCGCTGTATAAGTAGCTTTTAACTTCTCCCGCCTCTCCTGGCTCTGATTAATTATCCAGATCACACACCAGACAGCCAGAAATATAAAAATAAAGACCAATGTCGTCTTTAATCGTATATATTTCCGTTTCATTTTCCTTTTTTGATCCATCAAAAAATCCTCATCGTTTGAGTTTTCTTTCTTATACTATAGTCTCAATTCATAGTAGCACAAATTTCCAGTTGTCTCAACCTAAAATCAGGTTACTGTTCATTCCATTCACAATATTAACCTAAAATTTCTATAGTTACACAAAACAAATCTCCCATCAGGCAACACCATCTCCTCACCTTACGGTATAACTGCTGCTCTCCATAAGGAAAACTACTTCACATCCTATCGTCAAAATCTGCGATTCACATACTCCTTAATCGCATCCGCAGACCGGTTAAGCACCAGCTCCTCCGGGAAATCCAGCTTCGTAAGAAGCTTCCTCGCCAGATCAAACTCCCCGATCAGCAGATCAAAATGCGCATCACTATCCATCACAACCGGCACCTGATACTTCTTACACAGATTCAACATCACCGTATCATTCTCCACCGCATTCTCACGATTACAATCCGGATCCAGCGAATGATTATTCAACTCCAGAACCTTCCCATACTCCTTCGCACCCTGCACAAGCGCCTCATAATCAATCTCATATCTCCCATCATCCGGATGCCCGATAATATTCACATACGGATTCTTCATCACATTCAGATACCCTTCTGTATTCTCCAGCTTAGAAGCCGGCTTCATACAAGGAATATGCAGACTCGCAACCACCACATCCATCTTCGAAAGTGTCCGCTCCGACAGATCCACAGACCCCTGCGCATCCAGAATATTCACCTCAGACCCCAAAAGCAGCTGAATCCCATACATCTCCCTCGGCACAACCTTAAGATTATCAAAATAATACTTATGACAAGTCCCCGGCATCATCGGCGCATGCTCCGTAATCCCAAGCACCTCAAGCCCCTTCTCCGAAGCCGCCTTCGCCATCTCCCTCAACGAACAATACGCATGCCCGCTAGCCACCGTATGTGTATGCAAATCCAACACAGAATTATATCTCATAATACCTCTCTCCTCATTCGTACAAATATTTCACTTCATTATACGTCCATCCCCTTACATTCCACAAGTAAATTTTATTTTACATCTCAAGTTTAAAATCTCCCACCAGACGAAAAAAACAGAGCCCACAATCTCGCAAGCCCTGCAATTTCTCTCCCAGGAGGAAGAATACCATATTATTTTACGATAAAGGATTTTCTCTTACTTACAACATCAAAGATAACCGCTGCCAAAAGAACAAGACCTTTAACAACCTTCTGAATATTCTGGTCAATACCCATAATACTCATACCCAAGTTCAAAACACCCATCAAAAGAGCACCAATAATAACTCCCGGAACAGTACCAGTTCCACCATAAGCAGAAGCACCACCAATGAAACAGGAACCAATCGCATCCATCTCGAAGTTCGTACCAGCCTGAGGGTTAGCAGAATTCAGACGAGCCATAGTAACCATACCTGCGATAGCAGCCAGAAGACCCATATTCAGGTAAGCCAGAAAATAAACCTTATTTGTATTAATACCAGAAAGCTTAGTAGCCTTCTCATTACCACCAACTGCATAGAAATAACGACCTGTAGTAGTCTTAGAAGCAATATATGTATAAATTGCAATGATAACTACTACCCAAACCAGAGAGTTCGGAATACCTTTATACTGTGCCAGACGGAACATAAATGCAAGGATAACTGCACAGATCAGGACCATCTTAATCGCTGCGCCACCAAAAGCCTCTACACTATAACCTTTCTTAGCACGATCTGCACGGTTTTTCAGTACAAGTAAAACATAAACAACACAAACGATAATACCAACCACGAAACATGTAACATTAAATCCTTCTTTTCCAAAAGGATCCGGAATGTAATTGTTAAACAGTGCCAGATAAGAATCAGGCATTGGTGCCAGTGTCTGGCCCTGAAGAACTACGTTTGAAAGACCTCTGAATGCAAGCATACCTGCCAGAGTTACGATAAACGGAGGAATTCGTACATAAGCAATCCAGAATCCCTGCCAAGCACCGATCGCAATACCTGTAATCAGCATAACCAGCATTGTAAGATATGGATTCATGTTGTTAAGAACCATCATCTTACCACCAACTGCTGCTACGAAACATACAACAGAACCAACAGAAAGGTCGATGTTACCACCAGTTAAAATACAGAACAACATACCAGTTGCAAGGATAAATACATAAGCATTCTGTGCTACAAGGTTGTTAACGTTCTGAGGAAGAAGCATAACACCTTTAGTGTTTGCCGTAAACATGATGACTACCAGAACAAGCACGATCACCATGGTATATTTCTTTAATATCTCTGAAAAACTAAGCTTTTTCTCCATCTTCTTTACGCTCCTTTTCCTGATTTTACGATCTTGGACATGATCAGCTCGGAGGTTGCCTCTTCTTTGCTGACTTCACCGACGAACTTGCCCTCATTCATGATATAGATTCTGTCTGACATTCCAAGAACTTCCGGAAGTTCAGAAGAAATCATGATAACAGATTTTCCTGCTGCTACCAGATCGTTAATAATACAGTAAATTTCGTATTTTGCACCTACGTCGATACCACGGGTAGGCTCATCCAGAATCAGAATATCCGGTTCTGCAAACATCCACTTCGCAAGAAGGACTTTCTGCTGGTTTCCACCACTTAAGTTACCTACATTCTGCTCTACAGACGGACATTTTGTTTTCAGTTTCTTTCTGTATTCCTCAGCTATCGCATACTCTTTATCTGCATCGATAACCTGTCCATTGCTGATTCCCTTCATATTTGCAAGGGATGTATTCATTTTGATGGATTTGGAAAGGATCAGTCCGTTTCCTTTTCTGTCCTCTGTAACATAAGCAAGTTTATTATCGATTGCTTCCTGTACAGTATCCAGTTTCACTTCTTTTCCGTTGATAAACACCTGACCGGAAATTTTGGTTCCGTAGCTCTTTCCGAAGATACTCATCGCAAGCTCTGTACGTCCTGCACCCATCAGTCCGGAAATACCTACTACTTCTCCTTTATGAATCTTAAATGATACATTATCTACCACTTTTCGCTCTGAGTACAGTGGATGGTAAACAGTCCAGTTCTTTACTTCCATGGAAACGTCTCCTATCTTTACGTCAGGACGTCTCGGGAAACGGTCTGTCATCTCACGGCCAACCATACCCTGAATGATACGCTGCTCTGAGAAGTCATCTTTCTTCTTATCCAGAGTTTCAATCGTAGAACCGTCACGGATAACGGTAATCTTATCTGCAACGTATGAAATTTCATTTAATTTGTGAGAAATGATGATAGATGTCATTCCCTGTTTCTTAAATTTCAGCAACAGATCCAGCAATGCCTTGGAGTCATCCTCATTTAAGGAGGCTGTCGGTTCATCCAGAATCAGAAGTTTGGCATTCTTTGCCAGCGCCTTTGCAATCTCTACCAGCTGCTGCTTACCTACACCAATATCCTTGATCAAAGTTCTGGAGGACTCCTCCAGTCCTACTATTTTCAAATATTTATCTGCTTCTCCATAAGTCTCGTTCCAGTTGATGGAGAATGATTTTCCTCTTTCATTGCCCAGGTACATGTTCTCACCAATTGTCATATACGGGATCAGCGCCAGTTCCTGGTGAATGATTACGATTCCTTTTTCTTCGCTGTCTTTAATCGTGTTAAATTTACAGATCTCACCATTATAGATAATATTGCCTTCATAAGTTCCATACGGATAAATACCACTTAATACATTCATCAGTGTAGATTTTCCGGCTCCATTTTCACCTACCAGCGCATGGATCTCGCCTTCTTCTACCTGAAGATTTACATTATCCAGTGCTTTTACACCTGGGAAAGTTTTGGTGATATTTTTCATTTCCAAAAGTATCTTAGCCAACTTCTATTTCCCTCCCTTTTTTATAAAAGAATCCTGCCTGCGGCGGGTTAACTTAGAGCGTGTTTGAAAAATACTTTCTGCATTGCAGAAATGATTTTTCAAACACACTCTGGTAAATACAGGCGGGAATTATCCCCGCCTGTAATATAAAATACTTTTTATTACTGGATCTGATCTTCTGTGTAGTATCCGGAGTCGATCAGCATTTCTTTGTAGTTGTCAACAGTAACAACAACCGGGTCGCAAAGGTATGTTGGGATAACGCCTGTGCCGTTGTCATAGGATTCTGTATCGTTAACTTCTGGTTCTTCACCTTTCATGATAGCGTCAACCATATCAACTACTGCAGATGCAAGAGCACGTGTATCTTTGAATACTGACATAGCCTGTTTTCCAGCTACAAGGTTTTTAACGTTTGGTGTATCACAGTCCTGACCGGTGATGATTGGATATTCTCCTGTGTAGGAAGCTGCAAGAGCATTTTCTACACCAAGTGCTGTAGAGTCGTTGGAGCAGAGAACTGCGTCAAGGTTTGTTCCGTCTGAGTAGTTACCAGCGATGATTGTATCCATTCTGTCCTGAGCTTTTGCACTGTCCCAGTTAGCAGTTGCAACCTGCTCGAACTCTGTCTGACCGGATTTAACTACCAGTTTGCCTTCATCGATGTATTTCTGAAGTACATCCATTGCTCCGCCGAAGAAGAAGTTACAGTTGTTATCACCAGGATCACCTGTGAATAATTCGATATTGAATGGTCCGTCCTGATTGTCAAGATCAAGTGCATCTACTAAGTATTCGCCCTGTTTCTGACCTACTTTGTAGTTATCAAATGTTGCATAGTAGGAAACTGCGTCTGAGTTCATAAGCAGACGGTCATAGGAGATAACCGGGATTCCTGCTTCTTTTGCCTGTTTCAGTGGCTCGCCAAGGCTGCTTCCGTCGATAGATGCTACAACCAGAAGGTCACATCCGTTTGCTACCTGGTTCTCAAGCTGTGAAACCTGTGTGCTTACGTCGTTGGATGCATACTGAAGGTCTACTTCATAGCCAGCTGCTTCCAGCTCTTTCTTCATGTTCTCGCCATCCTGATTCCATCTCTGAAGGTCCTTGGTAGGCATTGTAACACCGATCAGTTTCTTGTCATCCGCTTTAACAGCTACACCCGGGATGACTACCATTCCAGCTACCATTGATGCGCAAAGGATTGCAGATACCAGTTTCTTTTTCATTGTAAAAACCTCCGTTTCTTTTTTTACGTTTCTCACGTTTTCTTGATGATGTTACTATAGCACACAGAAGTCTGGACTTGGTTGGCAAGAAACAAGACATTTTAAGAAAAATAAAAAATGCCCTGCATAGAACAGGACATTTTTGTTACAAAAAAGTGCTAGAAGGAAGTAGCTGATTTACGCAGTAAATCCGCGGATTCCGAATGTTTGCAGAATTGCGGGAGTTGCCTAGCAGCGGAGCAATTTGTCAGTATCGTAACTCCCCCAAAACCTCAGCTATAATCCGCATTCAGATAAACTTCGTCTCTTCGGTGAAAACCACCGTCAATGATTACTTTGTCTATATTCTCTTTTGTCACCGCAATTGGTTCAAGGATTCTGGACGGTACATCATAAGTTCCGTCGTTTACAGTCTCTGTCACGCCTTCCAGCTCGGAAGGGTCTTTGCCGCTTCCGATCTCCACCGCATATTTCGCAGCTTCTCTTGCAAGATCTTCGATTGGCTTAAATGCAGTCATGTACTGCGTTCCCTCTACGATTCTCTGGCAGGCAGCCAGATCTCCATCCTGTCCCACGACAATTACATCTCCCGCCATCTGGTTCTCTGCAAGTACCTCCACGACCTGACTGGCAATGTCATCATTTCCACACATGATGCCTTTGACATGCGGATATTTCTCCAGTGCTTCTTCCATATATCCTTCCGCCAGTTCTGCCATCCAGCCTTCACAATTTGCTTCATAAACGACATTAAGATCTGAATTCTTCAGCACATCATCAAAACCTTTCTTGAGCATGTGGACATTATTGTCCGTGGAAGATCCCTGGATCATAAAAATATCTCCACCCTGAGGAATCGCATCGATCAATGCCTGTGCCATAATTTCGCCTACCTTGCGGTTATCAAAGGATATATAAAGATTCGTATTCGAGTTGTTAATCATTCTGTCATAAGAAATAACAGGGATTCCTGCATTCTGGGCTTTCTGTATCACGTCTGAAAGAGCGCCACAGTCCCTGGCAATCACCACGATCACATCCACCTGTTTGCTGATAAAATATTCAATCTGGCTGATCTGTTCTTTAGCATCTGCCCCTGCATCCTGCACATTTACGTCCGCCCCCATTTCTCTGGCAGTCGCCACAAAAACGTCTCTGTCGCGGATCCATCTTTCGATGACAAAAGAATCCACTGTAAGTCCGATCTGTATCTTATCGTCTTCTTTCTTAGCAGACGCTGTCTTTTCCTGTTCACTTTGTGTTTCCTCTGTAGAAGAACCACATCCGCCTAGAATCAATGCTCCTATACCAATCAGTAGTGCCCCCAAAAATATCCTCTTTACAGCACCCTTCTTTTCTGATTTTTTCTTCTTATCTGTTATATGTCCCTTCATCAGCCTAACCTCTCTCTGAACTCACTCGGTGTCACACCCTCATATTTCTTAAAGATCCTGCTGAAATAATTCGGGTCACTATATCCGGACTGTGCACATATCTCTTTAATAGACAGCTGAGAATCCTGCAAAAGCTCTCTGGCATTTTTCAGTCGTATTTCTGTCAGATGTTCAATAAAGTTCTTACCTGTCTCCTGCTTAAATAATTTACTGAAATAATAAGGACTGATATCCACTTCTCTTGAAACATCATCCAGTGAAATATCCTTGCGGAAGTTTTCATCGATATATTCTTTTGCCCTGTCTATAACACTAACTGCCTCTTTCTCCTTAGAATCCTCCATCTTTGCACCGATTTCTCTTGTTTTGTCCAGAAACCAGTTTCTCAGACTTTCCATGTTCGGGCATGCCTGGAGTTCCCTGATATATCCGCGTCTGTCATTAATATTATATTTCATGGTTCCTGCAAAGAAAGCCCTGCGTTCCGCATCCATTACCAGCTCCAGAATCTTAATCTCCACATCCTCTCTGGAAACGGCAGATTGTCCCTCCATCCATTCAAAAAATTCATTTGCACAGTTAAGAGCACCTGCTACATCCTTCTCCAGAATTCGTTTCTGATATCTGCTCTCCAAATCCCTTGGATATTCTCCCTCATATTTCTGTGCTACCGGCACATCCTCGATATGCACCACATGGCTGGTACTCTCTCTGAGTGCAACTACTGCCTCCTGGAAAGATTCCTTTACGCTTCCCAGTTCTTTGACTCTTCCGATTCCACAACGAAACATACTGTCGATTCTGTTCTCAAATTTATGTACCATGTTTCTGGCCCTTGTAACAATGGCAACTCTCTCCTCGTAATCCTCTTTCTCTTCTTCATATGGAACCAGAAGTACGATTCTGTTACCCATGATCGGACCTACCAGACATTCAAAGAAATCCTGAGCGATCTCGCGGAAAGTAGAGTAGAATTTATTTGCCCTGACACTTGCTCCTACTGCGTTGCTCAACACTCCATTCTCCAGAGAATCGCCAAATTCTACAACCATCATGTAGCCATATTTCTGCTGAATATCCAGAAGCTGTGTATAATTATCCTGATACGTGACAAAATCATCCTGCAACAGAATATTATTGATATAACCACTTTCTATCATAGGTACGACTGTCTCAAGTTTTTCTCTGATACGAAGATCATCACTTCTTTTTTGGCGCGTCTGGTCTACCTTTGCCATCATTTTTGCACAGGTCTCCAGGATTACCTTTTTATTTACAGGTTTGGTAAGAAATTCCTGTACTCCCAGACTCAGCGCCTCTTTTGCATAATTGAATTTATCATAGGCCGTTATGATCACAAAGACTGCGGAACTGTTGAACTTCTTAATTTCTTTGATTGCCTGAATGCCACTGATTCCTGGCATCTGTATATCCATGAAGCAGATATCCGGCGGATATGCCTGTGCCATCTCCACCACGACTCTGCCTGACTTTGCACAGTGAATCTCACATTCATTTCCATATTCAGATTCAATGATTTTCTTTAACGACTCCAGCATGATACCTTCATCATCTGCTAACAAAATTCTGTACATTGCTTCTCTCCCCAAAATTATATTTTCGCCATACATTCATGCAAGTATACCACCATTCTCCTATCAGACCGGTATATAAATCACAACTTCTGTTCCTTTATTTTCCCCGTCACTGTTGATTTCCACAAGCCCCGGTTCTTCATAATAAAGTTCCAGCCGGCTGATTACATTGTTCATACCGATTCCGGTGGAATCGCTCTGCTCATTACAGTGCTCTTTATTTCCGGACAGAACACTTTCTATCTGCTCCGGTGTCATTCCTTTTCCATTATCTTTCACACTGATTCGGATATAATCCGCATCTCCGGTAACTGTCAGGTGGATTTTCCCCTCCCACTCAATATCCCGGATTCCATGATTTACCGCATTCTCCACGACCGGCTGTAAAATCATACTTGGGACACGTACATTCTCCAGTGATTCATCTACATCTTTGTTGAAATGAATATCCCCAGCAAACCGGACATTCAGAATGTAAATATAATTATCAACAGCTTCCAGTTCCTCTCCCAGAGTAGCATCCTCCTGTCCTTTCTTGACATTATAGCGGAAAAAGTCTGCCATTTTTTCAACGAAGATTCCTGTCTGCTCCGCATCCTCCATCATAGCAAGCTGAGCACCAGCATTCAGAGAATTAAACAGGAAATGTGGATTGATCTGTGACTGAAGATATTTTAGCTGAGCCTCTTTGAGGTGGTTTTCCATAAGAAGCTCTCTCTCCATCATCTGCTGCTCTTTCTCCATACTTGCCTTCGTTCTTGTTATATACAGATCCAGATTCTCAACCATGGTGTTAAAAGCCCTTGTTACCATTCCAAGTTCATCCTGTGCATCTGTATCATGCATTTTTACATGGAAATTTCCCTGACCTACCAGCTGTGCGGTCTCGGCCATATTTGAAAGAGGAACAAACATCTTTCTGGTCACCTGGAAAAGCAGAACCATTCCGCCTGCTACGATTCCAAGCATAATGATCGTATTGCTGACTTCCAGATAGCGCATTACAGCACGCAACACAGAATATGTATTGGAATTCTCCTGAAACATCAGATTATTCAGTTCCTCGATGGAGGACTGTATGTAACTGTAAAGCTTTGTTGTCTCATCATATTTTCGCTTATACTTCTCCACATTCCTGCCTCGTTTGGCCGCAACAGTCTCGGCTGTGCAGTCCAAATAAGTCTCTGACATTTTTCTGATATTTCGTTCCAGCAGTTTCACAGAATCATCTATATTCTCCTCATTAAGCTTCTCAAGCTGATCTCTGTACTTCGCTTCATTCTGATAGTAGTCCAGAAGCGCCTGAGAACTTTTTACCTTAAGATAACTATACATATTATCCTGTACTTTCTCAAAAATCTGTGAAAGTTCTGTAAGCTCTGTATTGCTGGCATAAACATTATCCATCCTCTGCATAGAATTATTGATTCGTGCATAGAAGAGCATATTCATAGAAAAAAGAAGAATCGCGATCATTCCCACTTCTATAATGATCTTACTGACCAGAGAAAAATCTCTCCATCGTATCTGTTTCATTTCGGCTGTACCTCCCTTCTCATTGCACGTACTGCCTCTCTGTCCAGGAAGTTAATATCTACGTTGTAATAAGAATTCGTTCTTCCATCCTTCTGATATTCTGTAAGAGCTTCAATACTATATCTGCCAAGCTGTTCCGTATCCACGTCACAGGTAACTGAAATTACACCTTTTTCCACTGCTGTCAGAATATCATCGGAACTATAATAACCTATGATCGTAACCTTTCCCGCAAGATTAAAGTCAAGGACTGCCTGACGTGCACATTCGGTAGTATCTTCATCCATGCATACCAGAATATCCGGCACTTTATCTTTCTGCTGAAAAATATCTGTGACTGCTTCTTCTGTCTCAAAAATTCCCGTTGAAAGCAAATTCTTTCCTGTTACCTGAATACTTTGTGAGTCACCGGCTTTAGCCTGAGCTGCATTGCTGATCTGAGTATAGATCTGACTCTGATTCATATCGTCGATGTTCTTTTTCAACAGAATCAGGATACTTTCTGTATCTTTTGTCACATATTCTGCTACTTTTTCCCCATAGGCACTTCCCAGCTGATAATCACTCACACCGACGAAACTCTGGCGTTTACTGTGAACTGCGTCTCCCATGACAGTGACAACAGGAATTCCTTTCTGAACCGCTTCGTTGATCTTTGTCTTCCAGCGCCCTGTTCTCCATTATATTGCAGAATAATTCCATCTACGCTGGAGGCGATGCTCATGTTCATATAATCCAGCTCTGTGTAGTCATTGTCATTGCTGCTTTCCTGAAGTTCAAGAATTGCATCATTCTTCTTCGCCCATTCCTGCGCGCAGCCATAAACAGCCTGCCAGAATGAAGAGTCCGGACCGATCCACGACTCATGTCATATTTGTATCTGTATACTTCGCTGTTTGCTTCCTCCTGATTGCTTTTACAAGTCAGCCCTTCATAGTAGGATTCTCCCGTTATGTAAAAAACCACCAGAATGCCTGCCAACACAAGGAATATGATTAGATTTGTCTGTTTCTTTTTCATTTCATTCTCCATCAACTATCTAAGTATATTTTTCTACAGCCGGTCATATCATTACCGTTCCTGTAAAACCAAACTGTATTTATTATACAATAAATCGGTATGTTTTGCTTTCTTTTTTTTCATATAATACAGTGTATTGCCTACCATTTCCTAATTATTCAATGGAGAGATTATAAAAATGATATCAAATAAAATCGCTTCTAAAACTAAATACCGATGTCTTATCCCCTTATGTGTTCTTTTACTTTTTGCGTTCTTTTTCGCTGATACAGACAGACGCATCCAAACCCTCACCACAATCGCAGGCCCCGGTATGCTTTCTCTGGTAAATCAGTCACTTACCTCTGCCGACCAGAATGCAGCCGCAGTTTCCAAATATTTTTCTCCGGAAGTCTCCAACACACTTCCATCAAAAGAAGCTCCAAGAATCGCCCTTACCTTCGATGACGGGCCAAATTCCAAGTATACGCCCCTTCTCCTGGATGGTCTGAGAGAAAGAAAAGTTCATGCATCTTTTTTTCTGATTGGGGAAAATATTGAAGGGAATGAAGATATCCTTCAGCAGATGCGGCGCGATGGTCACCTGATTGGAAATCACACCTGGGACCATGTACAACTTAATAAAATACCAACTCAGAAAGCTCGCATAGAAATTGAAAAAACAAATAATCGTATCTATGAAGCCACAGGTGTTTATCCCTCCTATGTGCGCCCTCCATTTGGTGCATGGCTCAAAGATATGGAGCTGTCTTTGT
>NZ_JBWLUT010000017.1:0-2966 GCF_056504575.1 Blautia sp. CGZ-1-C1 | reverse complement strand
CATCTAATGCTTGGGGGGACTGACGCATGAGCCGGTGGAAAAGCTTTCTGCGAAGCTACAGGAATTTCTGCCAGGAGATCTGGATTATTGCTTTTTTTCAGATTCAGGAAGTGTTGCTGTGGAGGTTTCGCTTAAAATGGCCCTTCAGTATAACACCAATCAGGGAAGAAAGCGCCCGTTAGTGCTGGCTCTTGAACATGCATATCATGGGGATACCTTTAAGGCAATGGAAGTTGGAGATGACGAGGATTATCATTTTGCTTTTGACAAAAAAGAGGGTGTTGTCCATATTCCGACTGAGATTCCGGCCTTGGAGGAGGCATTTGAACAGTATCATGACCGTCTGAACTGCTTTATTGTGGAGCCTCTTTTACAGGGAGCAGGAGGAATGCGGATGTATGACATTTCATTCCTGAAGAGAGCAAGAGAATTGTGTGACCAGTATGATGTTCTTTTAATTTTTGACGAGGTTGCAACCGGGTTTGGCCGCACAGGGAACCGCTTTGTGGCAGACCTTGTTCTGCCGGATATCCTGGTTCTTGGAAAGGCCCTTACTGGAGGATATATTGGTCATGCTGTCACTGTGGCCAATCATAAGGTATTTGATGCCTTTTACAGTGATGATGACAGACTTGCCTTGATGCATGGCCCTACTTTTATGGGAAATCCACTGGCATGTGCTGTGGCTTTAAAGGGAATTGAGATTTTTGAGCGTGAAGATTATATGAGTAGAGATCCGTCATATTGAACAGGTTTCACGCCGTGAGATGGAAGCGTTCACAGACCCAAGAATCAAAGAGGTCCGCATCATGGGTGGCTGTGTGTGCGTGGAGGTTCATGATTCCGGGGATCTGGAAGGCTTCCAGCAGTTTGCTTATGAGCGGGGTGTGTTCAGCAGGCCATTTTTGAACTATATGTACTCTATGGTTCCGTATGTGATCAGGGACGAGGAGCTTGTACAGAATTTTTGATGTGATGAAAGAATGGTTTACTTTGGAGCATATTTGAGAATGCCGGAGGAATGTCGAGGTCTGACCCTATGAAGTATAGATTGTTCATACAATTAAATAGCAAAAATATAGAGCTTTTGAGAAATCAAAAGCTCTTTTTGTGCCCTAAAGTTGTTCCTGACTAGTGGATATATACGGTCAATGGAGTGTTACTGTTCACACACCACTATCCCGCGAGGTGTTTTGGCATGAATATGCCAAAATCCCGAGACATACCGCGCGAATTTATGCGAATAGCATAAATTCTGTGCATCGCGAAGCGTGTTACTGAGAACGGAGTGAACAGTAACCAATGGAGTCCGAAATAGTGGAGGTCCGTGGACTCATTGACTTGCTATTTGACCTGCTAAATGGTAAAATAAAAATACGCTGGGGAGACTGCGAAGAGCTTGTTCTTTTTGCGCATTACTCTAGAGCGTGTAAAGTATGCTGGAATTGAAAAAACTGCCAGTTGGGTTTGGAAGTTTTCAGGAAATTCGGAAGCTTTTCTGGGTTATCTGTTAGCAGGATTCCTTACTGCCTGAAGGACACGAGGTGAGAAAAATGTTTATATTAAGAGAAAAAGAAGTAAATGTTGGGCGACAGAGGGAACTGGATCTGGTGAAGGGGTTCCTGATGATTATGATAATCTTTATTCATTCATTTCAGACAATAGGAAACATGGAAGCTGTGACATCAAATGCGCATATGGTTCTGTTTACACTATTTATGCCGACAGGTGCCTGTCTTTATTTGTTTGCCATGGGTTTTGGAAGTGTCTTTACGCGGCATTCTAAACCTGAAGATATGGTTAAAAACGGTGTAAAATTACTATTATATCAGGGGTTGAGTAATTATGATGTCTATGCTGCAGCGATAGTGATCAGCTTTGGTATAAGAAATCTGATTGCAGGTGAATCAGCAGTTGGCAGAGAAGCATCTGCGGAAAATCTGTATGCAGCGCTTACGTTTGTAAATATATTTTTTATATCGGGTATGTGTTATCTTGTATTGGCTATATACAGGAAATTAGGAGTAAGCCTGAGAGGTTATATAATAAGTGCCATAATAGTAGCAATCATATCGCCATTTGCAAAATTGCTGGTTTCTGATAATTCGGCAATGAACTGGATCCTGGATATGACTTTTGGCGGAAAAGGTGAGACAAGTTTTTGTTTCTTTCCATATTTAAGTTATGTATTTCTGGGCTATGTTTTTGGAAAGATACTCAGAAGAATTCCTGAGAATGAAAAAGGTGATTTTTACAGGAAGAGCGGGATAATATGCGGAGTGATAGCCGTGATATGGTTTGCATGCTGCATGATATTACATCCGGGCATTGAAGAATTTTTTAATTATATGCTTGAACAGTACAGAATTCCGGGACTTGCAAAGGTAGCAGGAAGTTTCTGTGCGATAATGTTTGTTTTTGCGATTGCATTCTGGATAATGCCGATTATAGAGAAATGGAAATTCGGATATCATAAGCTGTGCTATTATTCAAAACAGATATCTAAGATATATGCTGTACATATAGGTGTATATTATGTGATTGGCGGTTTTGCTGCTTTTGGTGGATTCAGTGTAAAAGGATGCCTGATATGGTCAGTTATTGTGCTGATAGTAACGGATTTGCTGGTTCAGGGATATATTTCGATTGTAAATAAGATAAAGAGTGGAAAAAACTAATAGAAAGCAACAGGAGCATATCATGCACATTCAAAATTATACAGAAGAATTAATTGAACTGAGACGATATTTCCATCAGCATCCAGAGCTTGCGCTTCAGGAGGTAGAAACTTCTTCATATATTCAAAAGTATCTGAAAAATTTAGGGTATGAAGTAAACCATGTAGAACCTACAGGCATTATTGCAGAACTTCCAGGTCTTTCGGACAGAGAGAAAATGGTGGTTCTCAGAGCTGAAATGGATGCGCTGCCAATACAGGAGCAGACGGATATGGCATATGCTTCGGT
>NZ_JBWLUT010000016.1:0-2207 GCF_056504575.1 Blautia sp. CGZ-1-C1 | reverse complement strand
CTATCAGAGATCATCTGATTCACAGAATTGAGACAGAAATTCCATATGTAAAAGTAAACGGAGATCGTGTAAAACGTCTTCCAAATAATGTAAATGTCAGCTTCCAGTTTGTAGAAGGCGAATCCCTTCTTCTGATGCTTGATAATTATGGAATCTGTGCATCAAGCGGATCTGCATGTACATCAGGTTCTCTTGATCCGTCTCATGTACTTCTGGCAATCGGTCTGCCGCATGAGATCGCACATGGTTCTCTGCGTATGACTCTCAGCGAAGAGACAACAATGGAAGATGTAGATTTCACAGTAGACAGACTGAAAGAAATTGTAGCACATTTAAGAAGCATGTCTCCATTATATGAAGACTTTATGAAAAAACAGAAATAAGCAGGATAACAGGAGGAAATACAAATGGCTTACAGTGAGAAAGTAATGGATCATTTTCAGCATCCACGTAATGTTGGAGAAATAGAGAACGCAAGTGGCGTAGGAACAGTAGGAAATGCAAAATGCGGTGATATCATGAGAATTTTCCTTGATATTGATGATGAGACACATATCATCAAAGACTGCAAATTCAAAACATTTGGATGTGGTGCAGCAGTAGCAACCAGCAGCATGGCAACAGAGATGGTAATGGGAAAAACTATCGAAGAAGCTATGGAAGTTACAAATAAAGCTGTTATGGAAGCTCTTGACGGACTTCCGCCAGTAAAAGTTCACTGCTCTCTGCTTGCAGAGGAAGCAATCCATGCTGCTTTATGGGACTATGCCCAGAAACATCACATTGAGATTAAAGGTCTTAAGAAACCGAAGTCTGATATTCACGAAGGTGAAGAAGCAGAAGAGGAAGAATATTAATCAGTTTTTTCAGAAAGCTGAATCTGTTTGTGATTTGAAATCGTTATATTAAAAGAAGGGGCGGATGATACTCATCATCTGCCCTGTGTTTTATATTGTGAAGTTAGGATCAAAGGTCTTTTGACCCTGATATCATTACAAAGCGGGCAGTTACTGTTCGTTTTGGTCTCATTAACAATTTATCTATTTTCTGCAGGAGGTAAAGATGACAGGACTTACGAATGAACAGGTGCAGGAGAGGATTGCAGAAGGAAAAGTTAATGTCAACGAGAACCCAAATACCAGGACGTACAAGCAGATTATTTTGGAGAATACACTTACGTTTTTCAACTTTCTGAACCTTGTACTTCTGGTGCTGGTCCTTTTTGTGAGATCTTATAAGAATTCCATGTTTATGGGAATTATCCTGATCAATACGGTAATCGGTATTGTTCAGGAGATCAGGGCAAAGAAGACAATCGATAAGCTTGCAATCCTTACGGAAAGTAAAACAGTTGTTTTGCGTGAAGGAAAGAAATGGAGTATTTCCACAGAGAAGCTGGTGATTGATGATCTGATTTTCCTGAAGACAGGTGATCAGGTACCGGCAGATGTGAAAGTACTGGAAGGAGCGGTGGAAGTAAATGAGTCTCTGCTGACTGGTGAGTCAGATAATTTGACCAAGAACCAGGGAGATGAACTTTTTTCAGGAAGCTTTGTGACATCTGGAGAAGCCTGTTGTCAGGTAATTCACGTCGGAAAGGATAACTATGCCGCACAGATCACAAGTGAAGCAAAGGAATTTAAACGCCATAATTCAGAATTACGTAACTCTCTGAATGCGATTTTGAAAGTAATCAGTATTATTATCGTTCCTTTAGGTGCGATGCTGTTTTATAAACAGTATTTTATCGTGGGAGATACGCTGAAAGATTCCGTGGTAAATATGGTGGCAGCTGTACTTGGAATGATTCCGGAGGGACTTGTGCTGCTGACAAGTGTGGCGTTGACACTTGGTTCTATGGTTCTTGCAACTAAGAAGACCCTGGTACAGGAGCTTTACTGTATAGAAACCCTGGCAAGAGTTGATACACTTTGTCTGGATAAGACCGGAACGATCACAGAAGGAACTATGCGCGTCGAAGATGTACAGTTGTATACCGCCGGACAGAACGCTGGAGTGAAAGCCGTCTCTCTTGAAAAAACAGAGCCGCAGATAATTGATTTGAAAGCGGAAGCGTCAGCAACAGTAAATACTGAAGGTGAAAAAACAATATTACAAGTGGCTGACTCAGAAGTTGATGCGAAAATGTCACAATCAGACGATTTAAATAAGGATATCACAGAGGAGGATAGACGGAAACTCCAGGA
>NZ_JBWLUT010000015.1:0-8382 GCF_056504575.1 Blautia sp. CGZ-1-C1 | reverse complement strand
CCCTGAATAGTAATCGATAACAATCATACCATGAAAGTGGGTTTTTAGCAACATCTATATGAAAAACTCGCGTTTGTCGTATAGATGTAAATAACATAAAACACTACTATTTTTTAATATTCATACGGTAATAAAGCAAAAAAGCCTGCGCATTTTTTGCACAAGCTTTTGCTTTATATTAGCTAATTTAATTTTAGAATTACTGTTTTATAATATTTATAATAACAACTTATATACAATTTGCTATTATGCAATCCAATTTAGGAATTTCTTTTTTGACAGATATTAATTTTTCATTTTTAAGGAAACAATGTCTGGAATAGGCGGTTGTACAAACTTCATTTCTGGTTGTATTAAAGAATTCATAATTAAATTCAAGGGAAATTCCGTATCTTTTTTAATACTGACACGAACCTGTATTTCATCGTCAAAAAAAACCTGCTTTTTGTATGCGACAGAAATTTCTACCACTGGAGAAATAACTCCCAGTCTTCCACTTTTTTATAGCTGAATCCCATCTGATTCATATAGCCGATTCGGGCTTCTTCCATCCACTTTACATAATTGGAATGATGAATGATTCCCATCTGATCAGTTTCATGATATTGTGCTTTTCTGCAATAAGTATATGTTTTTAGTGATTCCATAAGTTTCCTCTTTTTCTATTATTAGGTTTTTAGGTTTAAAACCGGGTTCATTAATGAGTGATCATGAAGGCTTTTTTACATAGTTCAGAGGATCCTGATTTACGCCATTTACTATCACTCCAAAATGAAGATGCGGACCTGTACTGTTTCCTGTACTTCCCACATATCCAATAATATCACCTTTTGATACCTTATCTCCGACACTCAGCTTTGGATTAAATTTGGACTGGTGCATATATTCTGTGATAAGTCCCTTACCATTATGATTTATCTTAGTATAATATCCTGCACCGCCTGAAGCAGATGGTGATAACATAGCAACAATCGTTCCTGAGGCCGCAGCGTAAATAGGTGTACCCGTTGGAGCAGGAATATCAATTCCTTTATGGTTAGTGGAACCAATTCCGCCTGGTGACTCACGATATCCGAAATAGCTGCTGATATAAGAATAACCGGAGCTTAATGGCCATCTAAAAGAAACACCATTCTGATATCCAGGGATAAGAACACCATTTTCTCCGACATAATTATCATCATCAATCCACTGACTTGTAGCCAGAACACCTGTAGAAGAATTAAGATAATACTTCTCTCCGTCTACTGAAATCCATCCGGTTTCTCGTTCACACGTCGACGGATTCATATAATATTTTTTACCACTTACGGTCAGCCAGCCTGAAGCAAGTACTCCATTTGACTCTGAATAATAATGGGAACCATTCTTAGTAAACCATTTACTACAGGAAAGTTTTCCATCGGATTCAAAATAATATCTTTTTCCTGAAGAAGCTTTCAGAATAATATCGTCATAACGAATGCCATTTGTTTTTTTGAAGTAATATTTATGACCATTGATTGTTTGCCATCCTGTAAGTAATTTACAGTCTGATTCACGAAAATAACGGTAATAGGAATCTGGTTTATAAAAGCCTTTGACTAACTTACCATTTGAACCGGCATAATAATAAGAACCATCCGTTTCTTTATACCATCCACTTGTGACAAGCTGACCTGTGTTTCGGTTAAAAGAATACCAGGATCCTTTAACTTTCAGGCGGCCTTTGGCCATCGTTCCATTTGCCTGAAGGTAATAAGTAGAGTTTCCATTTTTACGAAAACAGTTCTTATACATTTTTCCTTTTTCACTGAAACAATAATAAACATTATTGACTTTATGGAAACCGGCTCTTACTGCTCCGTCATTCCAGAAATAGTATTTATTTCCAGCTGCTGTGGTAATCCAGCCAGTGTACATATATCCTTTTTTCGCATCAAAGAAATAGGTCTTTCCATTGACTGTCTGCCACCCGGTAAGCATTTTTCCTTTGGAGTTAAAACAGTATTTTTTTCCACTGATTGTAAGAATTCCGGCCTTTGCTGCCCCTGTTTTTCCAAAATAATATTTATTTCCGGCAACACTCTGATACCATCCGGTAGCTTTTTTGCCGTTTTTGTCATAATAATACCAGCTACCATTTTTCATTACAAAACCTGTTTGTTTCTTGGTGGTTGTTGCTGCTTTAACTGATACCGTAGAATATTGTGTAATTCCTCCACAAAAAATAAGTGACAGAATAAACAGAAAAACCGGTAAAATAAACTTTTTTTTCTTCATATTACTCTCCTGTCATATATGATCTGAAGCATAATCTCAAAACCATAAAATAGATTCACCGAGAATGATGGTAAAAGGACCGTCATTCTCAAGATCTGCGTGATTTACACGTTGAATCAATAATTTCATTTATTTTTTTCCTGTGTATTTTTAAATTCGAGATATTTATTTTTCAAAAAATGCCACCCTCTTTTTATATATTTCCATATAACCTGCAAAATCTGTAAGATATATTTCCATATAAGCATAACAAACCTGGAAAATGGATTCCATATCTTCATAAAGAAATTATTCCGTTTTTCCTCAAGCTTTTTTCAGAGGATAATCTGTGAGACTCTTCTTTGCGAAATGGAATCGCCTCACCTGTTTCTGTATCCAGACAATCTATGTTTACGTAGGTTTCTTCTTCTACTGGCATTTTTCTGTCAACTAATGAGTGGTCAATCAGCCTCCATACCATAGCGTAAAGTACAGCAAAAACAGGAACTCCTGCGATCATACCAGGAATGCCAAAGAGTCCGCCGCCAATTAAGATGGCAACAATAACCATGAAACTGGAAAGTCCCGTGGATTCCCCGAGAATCTTTGGACCGAGAATATCTCCATCAAACTGCTGAAGAAGCAGAATGAAAATAGCAAAATATAAACCTTTGATAGGATCTACTACCAAAATCAGGAAAATGCAAGGAGATCCGCCGATATAAGGTCCAAAAAACGGAATAACATTTGTTACACCGATAATAACACTGACCAGAATTGGAAATGGCGTATGCAAAAGTAACATTCCGATATAACACAAAACGCCAATGATGGCAGAATCAAGAAGCTTGCCGTATATGAAACCGCCAAAAGTTTTATGAGTGAAACGCATAGAATGAATGAGTGTATTTGCCCATTTGTGCGGCAGTACGGCATATACAAGCATTTTACTTTTGGCAACAAATTTTTCCTTATCTGTTAATACATATAAAGCAACGATTGCACCGATCAGAAAGTTCTTCATGAAAATCAGGATATCAAAAATACCGGCAGAAACATTTTTTAGCATATCCTGCATTTGTGGTAGAATGTTGGTGGTAAGATAATCCTGTGCTTTTGTGGAATACTGATTGATCATGTCAATCATATCAGAATTCATATTCCATCCGTGCTCCACAAAGGAATTAAGCCATTTTTCAATAACTTTCACATAATATGGAAAGCTGTAAATAATGCTCATGATACTTCGGATCAACTGTGGAAGTATCATCATAATTAATGCATAAATAATGACCCAGAATAAAAACATAGAAAAAAGGACACATGCCCATCGAATGGCTCGTCTTCCCTTCTTCTGTAACTGGATATTGTGTTTTTCAAGCTGTGGATAGATCAATTTCTGTTCAAAAAGATTTATCAGTGGACTGAGAATATAGGCTAATATCACACCATAGATAATAGGTGCCATGATCCCCAAAAATGTTTTAATACCCACAATAAGGGTCTTCATATGAAAGATGCCATAATAAAACAGCATACTGGCGGCAATTACCAGAAAAGCCGTCACACCCCAGTGTAAATAGCGGTTATCCAGCAACGAAACTTCATAACGTCCTCCTTTTTATTTAACATGGTACGATTATAACATTTTTTTTTAAGGAATGTTTCTCTTGATTTTATGAAAAATTAATATATAAAAAATATTTGTGATACTGAGGACGAAATAGTTGCTGTTCACTCCGTTCTCAGTATCACAAAATAAACAATAACTCAAATATTTTAAACTACACATAAATCATAATATAGCTCCTGGAGTCAGTATACATAATATAGTTATGGTAAATGTGATATTCGAAAATGAACAGTAAAAAAGAACAGCTTACTCATTTAAAGAGATTCATTTAAAAAATCTTCAATCAAAAATCTTTAGCTGAGCTACTGTTCTTTTTATTATATAAGAGTTTTATTATTTTTTCATAGAATCAAAAATCTCAATTGCCTGAATGATTGCCTTAGCCGCACCATCAATGCCAAGTTTACTACTGTCCACACAGAGATTATAGCTTGCAGCAGCGCCCCACTTTTTGTTTGTGTAGTAGTTATAATAACTGGAACGGCTCTTATCGGTCTTGTTGATCATATCTTTTGCTTCTTTTGCCGTTTTGTTGTGTTTCTGAGAAAGACGGCTGATTCGCCAGTCTGTATCTGCATGTACAAAAACACTGAAGCAGTCTTTGTATTCTGCCAATGCATAGTCTGCACATCTTCCGACCATAACGCAAGGACCTTCTGAAGCCAGTTTCTTAATTGCGTCAAACTGTGCAAGAAATACTTTATGATTCATCGGCATATCAGTAAATCCTGAAGAGGAATATCCAAAGGAATATGTATCCATTACCAATGAATATAAAAAGCTGTTGGTAGGTTTCTCGTCATGATTCTCAAAAAGTTCCTTGCAGATACCACTTTCATTTGCAGCATGTTCAAGAAGCTCTTTATCATAGCATTTAATACCGAAATATTTGGCAACTTCCTGTCCTATCTGTCTTCCGCCACTGCCATATTCACGACCTATTGTAATAATTGAACTTGTACTGTTCATAATATACACTCCCTTCTGTTATGGATTCAATAGAAATATTATACAATACTTTTGCGGAAATGCAAACTATTTTCGCAATTTTTCTAATAATTTAAGAAAGTATTCAGGTAAAGGAGCTGTAAATTCCATATATTGACCAGTGGATGGATGAACAAAGCCGAGAATCATTGCATGAAGTGTCTGTCCTTGTAAATGATAAGGATTTTTCCCTGAACCGTATACTTCGTCGCCAAGCAGAGGATGCCCGATACTTGTCATGTGTACTCGAATCTGGTGTGTTCTTCCTGTTTCCAAGCGGCATTCCACATAGGTGGCATTTTTAAAACGTTCTAACACTTTATAATGTGTAACAGCATCTTTTCCGTTCTTATAGTTAATAGACATTTTCTTTCGGTCAACCGGATGACGTCCGATCGGACCTTCAATAGTTCCTTCATCTTCTTTTAAAACACCTGCCACGATTGCACGATATCTACGCTTAATAGAGTGCTCTTTTAGTTGCTCTGCCAGGTCGCGGTGAGCATTATCATTTTTACATACAAGAAGTGCACCAGTGGTATCTTTATCGATTCTGTGGACAATTCCGGGACGAAGAACACCGTTAATGCCGGACAGATTATCTTTGCAATGAAACATAATTGCATTTACCAGTGTACCAGAAGTGTGTCCGGCACTTGGATGAACGACCATTCCCTTTGGTTTATTTACAATAAGCACATCCTCATCTTCATAAAGAATATCCAGAGGAATATCTTCGGGAAGGATATCCGGTTCTTCCATATCCGGAACTTCCAGGGAAATATCGTCCTGATCCTGAACTTTATAGTTAGCCTTTACAGGAGAACCATTCACCATTATTTTCTGCTCTTTAAGCAGTTTCTGAATATAAGATCGTGATAATTTTTCATTTTTTTCAGAAAGATAGCGGTCAATCCGAATACCGGACTGACCGTCAGAAACGTGATAATTAAGAATTTCCATAGTATTATTCCTTTTTTATTCGTAAAAAATCATAATCTTCATCATTTTTGTATTTAAAACATACCAATATGATAAGCAATACGCCGCTGCATACAACGTAGATATCGGCCACGTTAAATACAGGAAAATCAATAAGTGAAAAATAAATAAAATCTACCACATAGTCTCTGAATACTCTGTCAATAAAATTTCCCAAAGCCCCAGAAACCATTATAAGAGAAGTTATAGTAAGAGGCAGATAATAGGTATTTCGTGGAATCCGAGCATATACATAGGCAAATACACCAAAAAATAAAAGACACAAAATCACAAATACTGGGATTTTACCTTCAAACAGACCAAATGCCATTCCACGATTTTCAAGATAATGTAGCTGAAGAACTCCGGGAATAAGATTTATATCAGGTCTACCTTTCAGATAAGTGAGAACCAGATACTTACTCCCCTGATCCAGAATTGTCAGCGCAAAGATGGCAATACAGCCTAGAAGCCAATGCTTCCAGGCTGGTTTTGTTGAATTTATGCTCATACGAGAATCTCCCCGATTGCCTGAAGTAATTCGTCGTCTGTAACTGTTTTGTCAATAAAACTTTTACCAATTCCGTCCATAAGAATAAATTTGATATGTCCGTCTTCCATCTTCTTATCTTTCTTAGTTGCTGCGAGAATATCTTCGGCTTTCAGTAAATCGACGGAAAGAGGCAACTTATAAGAAGAACATCCATTTCGAATCTCTTCATATTCGTGTTCAGTCAGCAATCCTCTATTCATGGAAAGACAGGCAGCCGCAATCAGACCGATACCGACACACTGTCCATGAAGCAGCTGAAAATCTTTGAGTTTCTCTACGGCATGACCAACTGTATGACCAAGATTTAGAAGAGCACGTTCGCCCTGTTCTTTGGGATCTCGTTCTACTACACCAGCCTTAATTTCACAACATCTGCGAATCATTTTAGAGAGCATACCTAAATCCAGTTCGCTGATTGTCTCTTGATTCTGGCATACAAAGCGGAAGAAATCGCCATCGCAAATCAGACCTGTCTTAAGAATCTCGCCCATACCACAGGTAAATTCACGCTCTGGAAGAGACTGTAAAGTACTCATATTCATATATACAAGACGTGGCTGATGGAACGCTCCTACCATATTTTTATACTGAAGAAAGTCGACTCCGGTTTTACCGCCTACACTACTGTCGACCTGGGCAAGAAGGGTGGTAGGAACCTGAATAAAGTCAATTCCTCTTAAATAAGTTGCTGCACCAAAGCCAGTCAGATCACCTACAACTCCACCACCTAATGCAACCAGAAGACCTTTACGATCCATTTCGTTTTCAATCAGAGTTTTATATAATTCCTGTACAGTAGATAGGTTTTTATTCTTTTCACCGGCTTCAAATTCAAAAGAAAACACACTTGAAGAGATTTCTTGAAAAATTGTTTTGACGGAATCAAGATAAAGTGGTGCTACATGACTGTCTGTTACGATACAGATTTTTCGTCCATCCAGTCCTTCTTCTTTAAGTGCACGGGCAAGATTTTTAAAGTCATTTTCGAAATAAATAGGATAATGAAAATCTCCTTCTCGTTTGACAAGTAATTTCTGTTCTGCCATTTTCTCACTCTCCTTTGATAACTTAAATTGTATAAATATAAAGAATAACATCATCTGCCAATGTACCGACACTAATCTAAAAATGACTTGTTAAGTAACACTGACGGCATTGTTAAGTGTTATAAATAACTATTGAGTAATTATATATAACGTAAAATGCGGACACCGCATCTTCCCTTTTTGGTCTGGTGGGACATACCATCAAAAATAAAACGTCCCTTTCCTCGTACAGAGATGATATCACCCTCTTTGGGTTCATATCCCATTGGAAGTAATCAGTTTTCCATTGACAAAAACCTGTCCTCCTTCGATATAAGATACCATACTGCTTCTGGAAGCTTTAAATGCAAGTGAAATCAATGAATCTAAACGTACAGAAGCACAGGTACCATTAATAGCTTCCAATTTTGGGCGGGGAAGTTCATCAGGGTCGTCTACTTTTGTAATTAAAATATTTGTATGGCGGACACGGCACAGATTATCAAGAAAGAAGTCCGTCATTTTATTCTGGCAGAAAAACCAGGCAGCCTTTTCCTGAACAACAATATCACCAATCACACTTCGCTCTATTCCAAGATTAAGAAGTGCTCCGAGATAGTCACGATGTGTGAGAGACTCGGAAAATTTGATTGCTTTTGGCTCTATTTTAAGGCAGTCAATCGGATATTCCCATGTAAAAGCAAGAGCATCAGGATGAAATGCCACCATCTGACGCTCCGCATTTTCATAGCCCCCGAAAGTTTCCATAACAATCTGGGGAAACTGACGTTTTAGGCTACTGACCATATTCTGCTCATTTAAATTAAGAAAATCCGAAAATGTAACGATATCTCTCTGATAGGAAAGATTAGCTAATTCCCGGATTCTCTTAAGAAAAAGTTCGTCTTTTTCCATTCGGGGATTAATAGCCTGCTCTTACTGACGGAGCAGATCCTCCCAGA
>NZ_JBWLUT010000014.1:0-1549 GCF_056504575.1 Blautia sp. CGZ-1-C1 | reverse complement strand
GCGCAGGAAAACAGCAAATAGAATTGTGGTTGATGGAACACATATTTCAGAGAAAGACAACATCAAGATTTATCTTGATAATGTAAATATCAATACGTCTACTGGTTCGGCGTTGCAAATTCAAAGTAGTGTTCAAGCTCAAGTTTACATATATTTAGAAGGAATCAATAAGCTTAACAGTGGATGGAATGCAGCCTTACAGAAAGATAACGCTGCCAAACTTACAATAGATAACTCTCCAAACACTACCGGAGAATTAATTGCCATAAGTAGTTATGGTGCCGGAATTGGCGGGGATCACTTTAAATCCAGTAGTGACATTACCATTAGAGGTGGCTCCGTAACTGCTACTTCTACTTTTGGTGCCGGAATTGGCGGGGGTCAAGGGAATACCGGCAGTAACATTGCCATTAGAGGTGGCTCCGTAACTGCTACTTCTGATTTTGGTGCTGGAATTGGCGGGGGATCTAACGGAGGCAGCGGCAGTGACATTACCATTAGCGGTGGATCCGTAACTGCTACTTCTGATTCTGGTGCCGGAATTGGCGGGGGATCTAACGGAGGCAGCGGCAGTAACATTACCATTAGCGGTGGATTCGTAACTGCTACTTCTAGTATTGGTGCCGGAATTGGCGGGGGATTCGGGAACACCGGCAGTAACATTACCATTAGCGGTGGATCCGTAACTGCTACTTCTACTCGGGGTGCCGGAATTGGCGGGGGATCTAACGGGGGCACCTGCAGTAATATTGCCATTAGCGGTGGATCCGTAACTGCTACTTCTACTTATGGTGTTGGATTTGGCTGCCCTCCCCACAAGAACTTAAATAGCACTGGTAATAATCCAGAAGTATATCTCTGTACTGTTTCTAATCCTCAAAAAAGAAATATAAGTATAGATGGTGTTGACTGGATAACATATAATCATGTAACTAATAATTCTGTCGATAATAACCTGTATGCATGGCTAACTGGCGCAGATCACACTATAACTGTCGGGAATGACAAAAGGACATATTCTTTCAATCAAACTAACAACCAGTTTATTCGTATAAAAACAGATCCCACCGCTGCCCAATTTGATTATACGCAGCTCAATTTTACATATACTAAAGATACCCCTGTTGATATTAGTAACTATATTGAATGGAAAGATGATATCACCGGTCATGGTACAATTACTCGTGTAACATATTTTAAAGAAGATGGAACTTCACTCATAAACAGACCTACAGATGCAGGTACTTATACTTTTAAGATTAATGTGGATGAAGGTGACTACTACAATTCAGCCAATGACATATCTGCATCAGAATGGGAATTTGTCATTTCAAAAGCACAAGCACCTTCAAATAAACCAACCAATCCTGCAATATCCGTACCATGGTCCTGTAAGAAAGTAAATGAGATTGTTCCTAATCCTCTTCCTGAAAATTGGGAATGGCAAGATTCAGATAAAACTAAAGATCTGAATGTCGGAGACAATACCGCTACCGCAGTTTACACTGGCGAAGACGCAAACAAAGGAAACTATGACACAGAAGTTGTT
>NZ_JBWLUT010000013.1:0-3163 GCF_056504575.1 Blautia sp. CGZ-1-C1 | reverse complement strand
CCAATGTATCTAAAATGCCGCCTGCTACATTTCTTCTGAGAAAAGATCCTATCACGATAACAAAAAGTGCCACTCCAAGAGTAAATCTTGCGAACTGGTCTACTCCATAACGTCCCTGCATAAATTTATTTAATTTATCTTTCATAGATTACCTCTTTTATTCCCTCACGAGAACTTTCACGATTTCTGCGATATACATGGTATGATAATCTTTCTGAGGATACCACTTGCCGTCATTTTCCGGTGCGTCAAAG
Source organism: Blautia sp. CGZ-1-C1 (assembly GCF_056504575.1). Lineage (NCBI taxonomy): Bacteria > Bacillati > Bacillota > Clostridia > Lachnospirales > Lachnospiraceae > Blautia > Blautia sp. CGZ-1-C1. The sequence continues at coordinate 2,909 of NZ_JBWLUT010000013.1, read as the reverse complement.
CACTCCGGTTTAATCTCATCATGATACATTTTCTTGCAGACCATGATCATATCTGCTTCCTCGATTCCTGCTGTTCCATCTGTGAAATATGGAGTCAGACCTGCGTCTTTGATCTTATCCACACCTTTTCCGGAAACCCTGCCACAATAATTTAATGCTTTGCGATACTCTTCTCCCAGCACGGAAATCGTAAATGTATCTTCTCTGTCTACGAATTCTTTTGTATATCTCTGTGGACGGATGTATACAGTTACTGCATTCTTTCCCCACATAACACCCATTGCGCCCCAGCTGGCTGTCATGGTGTTGCATTTTTCTTCATTTCCAGCTGTGATCAGCAGCCATTCTTTTCCAATCTTAGTAAATGGATTCATAGTCAGTTCTTCTGCTTTTACTTCTTTAAAACTCATAATAATGTCCTCTCTTTCTATTACCTGTCATTGCAAACCTGGAAAATATAAAATTTTAAATAGTAAGACTCATCTGCTGCCCAGAGAATCGGGTGATCTGGTGCCTGGGTTCTGTATTCTACCTGGCGCAGTCTCTTATGTACATTCTTTGCTGCCTGTCCGATCGTTCTGGTGAATAACTCGTAATCCATAAAATGAGAGCAGGAACAGGTTGCCAGAAATCCTCCGTCTTTGACCAGTTTCATAGCACGCAGATTGATTTCTCTATATCCTTTTACTGCATTCTTGATTGAGTTTCTTGACTTGGTAAATGCCGGAGGATCCAGAATCACAACGTCAAATTTCTCACCTTTCTGTTCCAGTTCAGGAAGAAGCTCAAATACATCCTCGCAGATAAATTTCACTTTGTCAGATAAGCCGTTTAATGCGGCATTGGCTGTCGCCTGATCTACCGCAAGCTGAGATGCATCCACACCGGTTACACTGTCAGCACCTGCGATTCCCGCATTCAGAGCAAAGGAGCCTGTATGTGTGAAGCAGTCCAGGACTTTCGCACCCTTACATAATTTCTGAATTGCAAGTCTGTTATATTTTTGATCAAGGAAGAAGCCTGTTTTCTGTCCGTCTTTGACATCTACTTCGTATTTTACGCCGTTTTCTTCAATCTGTACAAGTGTCGGGAATTCCGGTCCGATGAAGCCTTTCACCAGTTCCATGCCTTCCTGTTTACGGACCTTTACATCACTTCTCTCATAAACACCACGGATCGTAATTCCATCTTCCGCAAGAACTTTCTTAATAAGCTCCACGATCGTCTCTTTGAAACGGTCGATTCCAAGCGCCAGTGACTGGACAACAAGCACATCAGAAAACTTATCCACAACAAGTCCCGGAAGAAAATCTGCCTCTGCAAAAATCAGACGACAGCTGCTTATATCTACCACTTTTTTACGATATTCCCATGCATCACGTACGCGCTTCTCTCAGAAGTTCTTCATTGATTTCAACATTCTCATCTCTGGTCATCAGACGTACTGTAATCTTGGAGTTCGTATTAATAAATCCTCTTCCCATCGGATATCCGTCAAAATCATGGACAAGAACTATGTCTCCGTTCTCAAAACTTCCCATGATTGAATCTATTTCATTATCAAAAATCCACATTCCGCCGGATTTCAGAAGTCGTCCCTCACCTTTTTTCAGGGTTACAACTGCTATACCCATTTATCTTCCTCCTCGTTATGTTTTTATCACATTTCATGATATCAAATTCAAAAAGCTGTTCAAGCTCATGCGCCAAAGTTTTTGAACCTGATATCCCTTTGTTGACACTGCTATATATGCAGTAAATTTTCTATTTCTAATCACCCATTCTATCACATTCATTTTATTTTTTCCACATATAACGGAAAGCAGCCAGCGAAATCACAAAAATTTCACTGGCTGTTTTCTGTTTGTTTCTTTTATTTTTAGTGTTTTTTCAGATTTTTTTTGCATTTTTCAGAAGTATACATCTTGAAAGTCCACCATAGCAGAGTGCAATCTTCTTTACTTCATATCCATGATTCTCCATGTTACGTCTGCTGAACTGATTATCAGGATGTATCGTACACATCAGATAATAGTATTCTTCCAAATTCAGGAAATTCTCTGCTGCATCGAGCATCAGTCCCTGCAGCCCATTGCCTCTGTATGCATTTCCTACAACTGCTGAATCCATGACTGCTACATGTGAAAGCTGTTCTTCATCAAAATCGAGATAAGTCCCCAGATTATCTTCCTTATTTTCAGGATATTTAATAAGAAAGAATCCTGCTATCTCTTCTTCTGAAGATTCTGCTACAACTACAAAACCATGCTCTTTCAGATGCGCACGGATATAATCTTCATTATCAGCTACAAACCAGTCCGGATGTTCTTTATCGCCCTGTGCTTCATTCATAACTTTCATAATTCCGACAACATCTGCTTCGTCTGCTTTCCGTATCAGAAACGTCCCCTGCATAGCACTATCCTGGTTCTGGTTCTGCTTATATTCCTGGCATTTTCGATTATTCTGCATAATCTTCGCTGTTCTCTGTGTCTGCGGTTTCAGTTGTCTCTGCCTCATCTGTATTATAGGTTTCGCTGCTCTCACCGTAGAGTTTCTCGAAGAATTTCATTGTCTCATTATATAAAGTCTGTCTGTCTTCATCAGAAAGTTCGCTAAGCTCCGGGCTTGCCTGTGTATCTGCGCTTAATCCAAAGATCTCTTTCATGGATTTATCTACCATATTGAGTTCTGTGCTCATGTAAATTTCAGTTCCATCTGCCTGATAGGAATCTGTTCCCTCAGTAAGAATCTGCAGGTATGCTTTCTCTACATCTTTGGAAAGTGTTGCACCATTTTCAGCGTCAAGAACTACAGATGCGGTTGCTGTCTCATCTTCCATAGCTGTTGTAAGAGCAGCTGTATCGCCCTCGTATTCTCCTTTACAGAAATTCTCAGCTTTATTAAAT
>NZ_JBWLUT010000012.1:0-28900 GCF_056504575.1 Blautia sp. CGZ-1-C1 | reverse complement strand
ACTTACACAATCACCAGAAAAGTCAATGCACGCACGAACACACCGCCGGACGTTATTACTCCTCTCCATCCTGTACTTCCAGCGGATATAGCGGAGATACCTACTGCACAGACTGTAATGAAACACTTTCCTATGGTTATACCATTTCCGCATACGGTCATGACTATGACAACGGCGTTATCACTACAGAACCAACTACAGAAACTGACGGAATCATAACTTACACCTGTAAACGATGCAAACATCAGGATACAAAAAACCTCGGTAAAGCTTGGTGACGGGGAACCTTACATTGAGGGAAGTTTTCAGAAGAAAGGCTGGGATGCTGTCAATGATCTGATTAAGGCTTCCAAAGAAAAGGATACCATCTCCATTATCATGAATGGTGCCAGGACACTTCCTGCTTCTGTTTTATCCGGGATAAAAGGAAAAGATATTTCCCTGAATCTCGATATGGAGAATGGTTTCATCTGGAAGATCAATGGTACTTCCATTACAACAGAAACACCTGCAGATACCGATCTTTCTGTTACAAACACAGCAGAGCATATCCCGGCAGCATTATACAGCCTGATCTCCACAAACCAGAATGATTTCGGTTTCCATCTTGGAAGAAACGGAGCTTTCGATTTCCCGGCTGTGCTTTCCGTAAAGGCAGATGCCTCCTGTGCAGGACTTATGGCAAATCTGTTCTGGTATGATGTTGAGAATGGGGTTCTGCAGTGTATCCAGACTGTAACTGTAGGCGGTGCATTTGAGCGCAGTATTCCATATGCCGACTTTACGCTTTCCAAAGGACAGGATTATTTCATAGCATTTGGTACAGAATCTCTCAATGGCAGAGTCATTCACACAGACGGAAGTATCACAGATGAAAACGGTGCATACCTGCGACCTGCAAACACAAAGATTTCCAGCTATTCCATTGACAGAAACAAGCTCACTGTCAGACTTTCCAAAGGATGTGCCGGCGCTCAGGGTTATGACTTCGCGATCAGCAAGAAATCAGATATGCTCAAAACCGGAAAGTTCAGCAAAACAGTTTCCTCATCCGGCAAGCCACAGGCATCTTTCAGATATCTTTCAAAAGGTACCTGGTATGTGGCAGCCCGAAGCTGGGTTCTGGATGCACAGGGCAATAAGGTCTATGGTTCCTGGACAAAGATCAAGAAGATCAAGATCACTGTTGTCACACCACAGCAGCCAAAGATCAGGAATATTACTGTAGAAGGAAACACTGTGACTGTTACTTACACAAAATGCAAAAATGCCACAGGTTATGAAATCCTGCTTGGAAACAAATATAAGACTTCCGCAGGTGAGAAATATCCGGTTAAGAAATATCTGAAACGTACAGAAGGCAAAAATACCGTAACTGTAACCTTTACAAACGTAAAGAAAGGTACCTGGTATGTGGCAGTACGTTCCTGGAATAAGACCTCTAAGGATAAATCCAGAGTTTACAGTCCATATTCCGCAATGAAGAAATTCAAGACAAAGAAATAGGTTCTCTTTCTTAGATGTTACAGTGAAATGATAAAACATGATATCATCTGAATATATAAAAGCAGGGCAGAAACAGTTTTAATGCTGTTTCTGCCCTGCTTTTGTCTGATTTCCATGGGAATTTTTACATTGCATTTTTGTCTTTCCGTCTGGGATTTTTATTAACTATTGGTTAGTTTTTTTCGTTCCAGTAATCTGTTTTTTGCTTCAGATCAATATTTTTACTGAAAAATACAGGATTCTTTTTCTGCTGAATCTGTATTTCGTAATCTTTTAATGTTTTTACTACAGTATTGGACAGTATCAGGATCACCGGAATGTTGATCAACGCCATTACCCCCATTAATACGTCGGAGATATGCCACAGTAATGTCATTTCCATACCTGCACCCCAAAATACCGCCAATGCTGATACAATGCGAAATCCTGTCATAAATTTCCTGTCTGGTTGTTTTTTATGAATATAAGTCAGCAGATTGTCACAATAGAAACAATTTCCCAATAATGTGGTGAAAGCAAATAATACCATGGCGATCATGATAAAATATGGGCCAAAAGAACCAAGTGTCTTGTGAAGTGCTGCCTGCACCCATGGTGCACCCTGAAGTTCTTTAGCAGGTATCACACCAGATACCAGACACATCATGGCAGTTGCAGTACACAATAATAATGTGTCAATAAACACAGACAACATTTGTACAAGTCCCTGCTTGACCGGATGGCTGACTACTGCAGACGCTGCTGCATTTGGTGCAGAACCAATACCTGCTTCATTGGAATACAGACCTCTTCGGATTCCCTGCATCATGGCCGATCCGGCAAAACCGGCAAAAATGGCTTTAAAGTCAAATGCTTCTTTGAAAATCTGTGCCATGACTGACGGAAGCTGTCCGATGTTCAATACTACGACCAACAGAGATACCAGAATATATGCAATTCCCATAAATGGAACCAGGGTAGAGGTTACTTTCACAATTCTGTTACCGCCACCCAGCAGACACCATCCCATTACCAGTGACAGAATTCCTCCAATGATCCAGGGCGTAATCTCTGCATTGTAAAATGGCTGGCTGGCAAAGGTAGACTGAAGATTGTAAGAAGCCAGCATATTAAATCCAAATGCATAAGTCAGGATCATGGCTATACAGAAAACAACAGCCAATCCTCTGCTGTGCAGTGCTGCTTCTATATAATAAGCCGGACCACCATAACACTTGCCATCTTCCCCTTTTTTCTTATATATCTGTGCCAGTGTGCTTTCTGCCAAAGCTGATGCACTGCCAAGAATGGCAATGATCCACATCCAGAACACGGAGCCTACACCACCGATGCAGATAGCGGAAGAGACTCCAACAATGTTGCCTGTCCCTACACGAGATGCCGTAGAGACCATCAGTGCCTGAAAGGATGACACACTTTCTTTTCCCTCTGGCTTCTCCATTACAGCATTACAGGCTTTCCGGAATAAACGTACCTGCGGAAATCTGGTCCGAATAGTAAAATAGATACCGGAACCAATTAATATCACAATCAGCAATTTGCTGTAAAGAAATGTGTTGATTGTGTCAATGATCGTTTCGAACATAAATTCTCCTCTCAACAGAAATTTTATCATAAGTTACTGTTCTGTACATGACAGATACATCGGGCAAAAAACCCAGATTATTACTATGATACAATATTTTTGCTTCTTTGAAAAGGAAATCTTTCATTGCATAAAAATTACAGTTGGAGCTTTTTGATATAATTATCCAAAAAATGGAAAAGTAATTCCTATCGAGATCAAGCGGGATAAGCTTACTTTGTCATTCCTGATACGGAATCCCCTAACACCAATGTACCTGCAATGTTGAAGGTATTCTATTTTCCACAGATTACAGAACCGAAAGAAAAATATGTTAAACTAAAAAAAATGCCAGAGGAGGAAATGCCTTATGATAAGAAAACAACTCTTAATCGGAATACTGGCAGCTATGACTGTCGCACTGCCAGCTGTCGGCATATATGCCGTTTCCGCAAAAGCCAGTGAAATCCAAAGCAGCAATGAAGACACGGTGTCCGGTAATAAAGGAGCCAGTATCGACAAAGCCGTAACATTACAGAATTCCGTAAAAATGACAGACCAAATCTCTGCGGCAGTCAATGGGGAAAATATTATGTTCAGTCCCACAAGCCTTAATTTTGCGCTGGGCATGATCGCAGCAGGTGCAAAAGGAGAGACAAAAGAAGTTCTATGTAATTACCTGGGAACCGATGATTTTGCATCCTATGCAAAGGAATATCTGAACAAGATTAAAGAATATAATACTGAAGATGAGAGTTACGGATATAAGTCAAAATTAAAGATTGCAGATGCAGTCTGGGTGGATAATAATCTGACATTACAGGAAGAATTTAAAAATTCAGTAACGAACGGTTTTGGGGCTGAAGTGGAAAATGTAGATTTTTCCGCTGCAGAGAAAACATGTGGTATCATTAATTCCTGGTGTGACAAAAATACGGAAGGGCTGATCCCGAAAATCATAACCCCGGATCAGATCAATGATACTACCGGACTGTGCTTAACTAATTCACTGTATTTTGAGTCCGGATGGAGTGGAGAACCCTGGAATGTTTCTGATACAGAAGAGAAGTTTGGAAACAATGAAAAGACAAAATACATGACCTGTGCCGGAGACAGGTATTATGAAAATGATAAGGCAACAGCATTTGACAGGGAGTATGCAAACGGACTGAGTTTTGTCGGAATCCTGCCTGTCGATGAAGGCGATTTTACACTTGAGGATCTGGATATTGGTGGACTTCTGAAATCTCAGCCAGAGTATGACGAAGTACAATGTAAGATGCCAAAACTTGATTTTGAGACTACCGCCATCCTAAATGACATACTCTCAAGCCTGGGGCTTGATAATATATTTTCCAGCAACGCTGATTTCTCCGGTATTGCAGACAAAAATGTAAATGTAGATACGATACTGCAGAAAACAAAACTGGAACTGGATGAAAATGGCACGAAAGCAGCAGCAGTGACAGCAGTTATCATGGAATGTATGTCAGCTGTAGAGGAGAAAGAACCAGTTATAAAAAATGTGGAACTCACTCGTCCTTTTGCCTTCCTGATCTATGACAGGAGCAATGACGAAATACTATTTATGGGAAAAGTAATGACAGTTTCCTGATGAAAAGGGGATGCCATGCGTGGCATCCCTCTTCATGAATTATTTTTTTCTGTTCTCAAAATAAACAAAACGGTCAATTGCATCCAGAATATCTTTAAAAGTATCCCTTGGAGCCTCCTCTATATAGGATTTGAGGATTTCAGTTTCGTTTTTACGGAATCTTCCGTAAAAGATATCATATAAATTATGTCCGCGGAGACAGATACGGATTTCTTCCATATGTTCTCTGATATCTGTAGTATTTTTGAGAGCATGGCCGATCATTTCTGTGAGATGCTGACCGCTTTTTAATTTGTATAGATATTCATTCCACTTTTTCAACAGGATTTCGTAGAAATCATCCTCACTTTTTATCACTCCGATTTTTTCCATTATCTTCGGATCCAGGAAATAATTCTCAAAGGAATAATACTTCAGGATCAGAACATTTTCCCGAGTCACACGCGGCAGTCTGTCCATATCCTCACGGTTACGAGCCTCATAATACCTGCACAGGGAAGAAGCCAGTTCTTCTGCATCTTTACCATCCCCATCCCGGATCATCAGGAAATTATCACGCAGATATGTCTGATTGATATATTTAAGATTGGCATAAGTTTTTATGTTAGTGCAGCTGTTAGTAGAAATAATGGAAATCCTTGACAAATTTCCTTTCTGATCGTAAATTTCAGAATAATATTTTTCCAGAAGCAGTGGCAGCCGGCTTTTGTCCTGTTTACCTTCCACAATAAAGACAAAGCTGACATTCAGAAGGTCACTGGCAGTAAATCCCAGATCATCCAGGATTGCAGAAAGATTTGTATGGCTTCGGATCACTGAATATCCATCCTCATCCAAAACCATCTGACGAATCTGCCTGCTGTTAAACTGGAACAGCAGATTTGGGGAATGTGTTGTAAAAATAACCTGGCTTTTTCTGGAAAGTCTGTACAGAATTTCACTGGATTTCTTCTGTAAGGTAGGGTGCAGGAAAATCTCCGGATCTTCCATAAGAATCATTCCAGGGACACGTTCTTCATCCTCCAGATAGGATTCCAGCAGAGAAAGCATATAAATACTGCGCATTCCTTTTCCCAGAGAAGAAATATGTTCCGGTACGTGCGACTCTTTTGACTCCAGATATGCATTTACCTGAAAAATCCTGTCTGTATTGCAGGTCAATTCATAACAGATGGTTCCAGATGTACCGCCGTTTTTATGAAAGTTTTCGTTGACTCGCTGAGAAAAACTGTCAAGATTCAGTTGGTACAATTTATATTCTAAAAGTTTCTCAGTCTCAAAAGCATTTAGCTGAGACGGCATTTTTTGATTTATCAGTCCGATACAGGAAAAACAGTGATTGCATTTCTTGGAACGGTCACAAAAGGCAGCAGTCGGCGCGCATCTGATTCAGCAGATCATCTTCCATAAATGATAAGAGACTATCCTGAATTCCGTTCAGATCACGTTGACTGTCCAGATAATATATCTTTGGAAAAACTTCTCGAATGGCAGGATTGTTTTTGTGATATCCATCCGACAATCGAATACGCCCATTGTAATTAGCAATGTAGGAAAATGTCAGCATATTACCTTTATAGGATGGGAGCTTTTTCTGAAATTCCCTCATCCAGATTTCCATTCTCCGGTAGGAACTGACTTTACGGAGTCTGTGAAGAAGTTCCAGGTCTTCCTGTGTGATTTCAAGAGTGATATCAATCTCTATATTTTGTTTTTTTTCATTAAAATCAGTTTCTGCAATCTCGTATTGCCCGCCTACTGCGCAGAGCGCGCAGAGAACTGCTGTTTTCCACGTTATTTTTTCCAACCAGTATTAAGGCATTTTCTATATCACAGATTTCAAGACTGCGAATGTATCGGAAGTTTTTAATGTGAAGTTTCTGGATACGCATAAGATTCCCTCTCTTTTTTACAGAATTGTACGATTTTTATAAAAATCAAAGACTATTCTGATAGATTTCCATATATGAGAATACTATAATTATAGCATCTGCAAAAGTAAAAAATCAATCGGAAACAATGTAGTTCTTGCATCTTCTATTTATTCATGTTAAAATCTTAAGATGTCAAAAATACAATATATATGAGATAAAAAACAGTAGTGAGCTGTTATGAAGATAGGAGATAACAATTAAATGGCAATGAGTCCGATGATGCAGGAATACTGCAAGACAAAGGAACAATATAAAGACTGCATTCTATTTTACCGTCTGGGAGATTTTTATGAAATGTTTTTTGATGATGCATTGCTTGTCACCAGGGAACTGGAGATTACCCTTACAGGAAAGGACTGCGGATTAGAGGAGAGGGCACCCATGTGTGGTGTCCCTTATCATGCTGCGGAGACTTATATTAATCGTCTGATCGAGCGGGGTCATAAGGTAGCAATCTGTGAGCAGGTAGAGGATCCTAAAAAAGCCAAAGGACTGGTAAAGCGTGAGGTTGTAAGGATCGTAACCCCAGGAACCACATTGGATGCTGCTGCTCTTGATGAGACAAAGAATAATTACCTGATGTCTATTGTGTCTATGGAAGAACATTTCGGATGCGCTATTGCAGACATTACAACAGGTGACTGTTTCCTTACTGAGGTGGACAAACCTCAGAAACTTCTTGATGAGATCAATAAATTTGTTCCTGCAGAGATTATCTGTAATGATTCTTTTTATATGTCTAATATAGATACAGATGACTTGCAGAACCGTCTTGGGATTTGTGTTTTTTCATTGGATTCCTGGTATTTCGATGACGAGTTGTGCCGCCGCACACTAAAAAATCATTTTCATGTAGGTTCTCTGGAGGGATTGGGCGTTGGTGATTATGACTGCGGGATCATTGCTGCAGGAGCTCTTTTCTTATATCTGAAAGAAACCCAGAAAACAGCCTTGTCCCATATGACAACTATCCGTCCCTATGCAGCAGAAAAGTATATGCTGATTGACAGCTCCAGCCGCAGGAATCTTGAACTTGTAGAAACATTACGTGAAAAACAGAAAAGAGGTTCTCTTCTCTGGGTACTGGATAAGACAAAGACTGCCATGGGTGCCAGAACACTTCGCAGTTATGTAGAACAGCCATTGATCGACAGAGATGAGATCGAGGAACGTCTTGAGGCGTTGGAAGAGTTAAATAAAAATGGAATGCTTCGCGACGAGATCAGGGAATATCTGGGACCTGTCTATGATCTGGAACGACTGATCAGCCGTATCAGTTATAAGTCAGCTAATCCGCGGGATCTGATCGCTTTTGCTTCTTCACTGGAAATGCTTCCATATATAAAACAGGTATTAAAAGAATTTAAGACTCCCCTGCTTCAGAAAATTTATGAAGATATGGACTCTCTGGAAGATGTAACAGATCTGATTAAACGTGCCATCGTGGAAGATCCGCCTCTTGCACAGAAGGATGGCGGTATTATCAAAGAAGGTTATAATGAAGATGTAGATAAATTCCGCCGTTCCAGGACAGATGGTAAGAAATGGCTTTCAGAACTGGAAGCAAGGGAACGTGAGCGTACCGGTATCAAGACAATGAAGATTAAATATAATCGTGTATTTGGTTATTCACTGGAGGTTACCAATACATTTAAAGACCAGGTACCTGACAACTATATTCGTAAGCAGACACTTTCTAATGCAGAACGTTACATTACACAGGAATTGAAGGAATTGGAAGATTTAATTCTTGGTGCAGAGGACAAGCTTTATGCGCTGGAATATGAATTATTCTGTAGTGTGCGTGATACTGTCGGTAAAGAGGTTGTGCGTATTCAGAAAACAGCCAAGGCAGTAGCCGCATTAGATGTGTTTGCTTCTCTTGCACTGGTTGCAGAACGAAATCATTTTGTGCGTCCAAAAACAAACACAACAGGTGTGATTGACATCAAGAATGGCCGTCATCCGGTTGTAGAGCAGATGATTGAGAACGATATGTTTATTGCAAATGATACATATCTGGACAACCATAAAAAAAGGGTATCCATTATCACAGGTCCAAATATGGCAGGTAAGTCTACATATATGAGACAGACTGCCCTGATCGTACTGATGGCACAGATCGGAAGCTTTGTCCCTGCTGAAAAAGCAAACATCGGAATTGTTGATAGAATCTTTACACGTGTAGGTGCATCAGATGACCTGGCAAGTGGTCAGAGTACATTTATGGTGGAGATGACAGAAGTTGCCAATATTTTGAGAAATGCAACTGCAAGAAGCCTTCTGATCCTTGATGAGATTGGACGTGGTACGAGTACTTTCGATGGACTTGCCATTGCGTGGGCGGTAATCGAACATATCAGCAACACCAAGCTCTGTGGTGCCAAGACTTTATTTGCAACTCATTATCATGAGCTTACCGAGTTGGAGGGAAAAATCCCAGGAGTGAATAACTACTGTATCGCAGTCAAAGAAAAAGGAGACGATATCGTATTCTTACGTAAAATTGTTCAGGGTGGTGCAGATAAGAGCTATGGTATTCAGGTTGCCAAGCTGGCAGGTGTGCCTGATTCTGTAATCCAGCGTGCGAAGGAACTGGTAGAGGAGCTCAGTGATGCGGATATTACGGCAGCAGTAAAGGATTTAACCACGACGAAAAAGAAGAAGCCGGTATATGATCAGATGGATATGGCACAGATGTCCCTGTTTGATACCGTTAAAGATGATGACATCATAGAAGAAATCAAGGGTCTTGATATGGGAAATATGACTCCTATCGAGGCAATGAACACACTTTATAACCTGCAAAACAAGATTAAGAACAGATGGTGATAAAAGTTGAGAAAAATTGCAGTATTAGACCAGCAGACCATAGATAAGATCGCTGCCGGTGAGGTGGTGGAACGTCCGTCCTCCATTGTGAAGGAGCTTGTGGAGAATGCAATTGATGCAGGAGCAACTGCTGTAACAGTGGAGATCACAGACGGCGGCAAAAAGATGATACGTATCACAGATAATGGCGGGGGTATGGAAAGAGATCAGGTACCCCTGGCATTTTTGCGTCATGCCACCAGTAAGATTGAGAAGGTTGAGGATTTGGAACACATTGCGTCTCTTGGATTTCGCGGTGAGGCTTTGTCCAGTATTGCCGCTGTTGCACAGGTGGAACTGATCACAAAGACCCCATCTGCATTAAGCGGAGTCCGCTATGTGATCAATGGTGGTGTACAGGAGTCTTTAGAGGATATGGGGGCTCCGGAAGGAACTACTTTCCTGGTAAGAAATCTTTTTTACAATACACCTGCAAGAAGCAAGTTTCTGAAATCAGATACTACGGAGGGAAATTATGTCAGCACTTTGATGGAGCAGCTGGCATTGTCCCATCCTGAGATTTCTTTTAAATATATCCAGAATAAACAGGTGAAGCTTCACACATCCGGTAATTACAATATAAAAGATGTGATCTATAATATATATGGAAGAGATATTACCAAAGCACTTCTTGAAGTATCCTACGAGAATGATTTCATGAAGATTGAGGGTTTTGTGGGAAAACCGGAGATTTCCAGAGGCAACCGTACTTTTGAGAATTACTATATTAACGGACGTTTTGTAAAAAACAGGATCATTGCAAAGGGAATCGAGGATGCCTATAAGGGATTTCTCATGCAGCATAAGTTTCCCTTTGTTTCTCTTCATATCCAGATGGAGGGAAATGATCTGGACGTAAATGTACATCCAAGTAAGATGGAAGTACGGTTTGCCAGAGGAACGGAAGTTTACGATGCCGTTTATGAGACGGTTCATAAGGCGCTTACTACGCGGGAAATGATCCAGACAGTTCCTTTTGGAAAAGAGGAATCTGTAAGAAAACAGTCTTCTTTAGTAAAACCGGGAGATATACCGGAGCCATTTGAAATGAAACGTCGTGCTGAAATGCCGGAGTATCGAACACAAGTATCGAACACAGTTAATCGTACTTCGAATGTGTCGATAAAAGGCAATGATAGGACAGTATCTGCACCAGGTACTGCTATGGATAAAAAACAGATTTCTTCTTATTCAACACTTCCGCGAGGAACTATCACTATGGCGGAACAGGCAGTACGTGAGCAAAAGATTTATCAGACAAAAGATCCTTTTACAAAAGCAGAGGAGAAGCTTTTCGAAGGAACAATAAACGACAAAAATATACATGAAAAACAGCCCGACGCAATGCAGGTAAATATGTCACAGAAAGCAACTGTTTCTGTGAATAAAAATGTAGTGGATTCAAATGAGAATGCAGAAACCTGTGATGAAAGTGCTGAAAGAGTACAGGAAGTAGAGAAAGAGCAAAAACCACAACAGTTAGAATTGTTTGAAGAGAAACTTCTGGCCCCTGAATCCAGAAGCCGTCATCAGCTGATCGGTCAGATTTTTGATACGTACTGGCTTGTACAATTTGAAGACAGATTTTTTATCATAGATCAGCATGCGGCTCATGAGAAGGTCTATTACGAACGTTTTGTTAAAAGATTTCGTGAGCAGACGATAGAATCCCAGTATCTTTCTCCTCCACTGATCGTATCCCTGAATCTTCAGGAAGAGGCATTGCTTGAAACAAACAGAAAATATTTTGAAGATTTTGGTTTTGAGATCGAGCCATTTGGAGGTAAGGAATATTGCATTAATGCCGTACCGACCAATCTCTATGGGCTGGATGAGGAAGAATTGTTTCTGGAAATGCTGGATAATCTTGCATCTGAGAAAGATAAAGATCCCCTTGGAATCTTTGCTTCCAGACTTGCAACGATGGCGTGTAAGGCCGCAGTAAAGGGAAACCATCAGATGTCTGTTCAAGAGGCAAATATGTTGATTGATGAGCTTCTGACCTTGGATAATCCTTATCATTGTCCACATGGACGCCCGACGATTATTTCCATGACAAAGACAGAACTGGAAAAGAAATTTAAACGTATTGTATAATGTGTGTTATTATGTATGCAGTGAACAGGGATTATACTGTTTTTATTTTAATATAAGGAGTTACTATGAAAAAGCCATTGATTGTTCTTACCGGACCGACGGCAGCAGGAAAAACTCATCTCTCTATTGCGCTTGCCAAAGCGGTAAACGGTGAAATTATTTCCGCAGATTCCATGCAGGTATATAAATATATGGATATTGGCTCTGCTAAGATTCGTCAGGAAGAAATGCAGGGAGTGAAGCATTATCTGGTAGATGAACTGCTGCCTGAAGAAGAGTTTCATATTGTAAAGTTTCAGCAGATGGCAAAAGCCGCCATGAAAGAGATTTATGCAAAAGGAAAGATTCCGATTCTGGTAGGTGGAACCGGGTTTTATATACAGGCAATTACCAAAGATATTGATTTTACTCAGGCAGAGCAGGAAGACGGATACCGTCAGGAACTGGAACAGCTTGCAGCAGAGAAAGGAAATGAATATCTTCATCAGATGCTGCTGGAGGTTGATCCTGTCAGTGCAAAAGAAATTCATGCCAATAATGTAAAACGTGTGATTCGTGCCCTGGAATTTTATCATCAGAATCATTTTCCGATTTCAGCTCATAACCAGGAGCAGAAAGAACACGAGACGCCATACAATCTGGCATATTTTGTTCTGAATGTCCCCAGAGATCTTCTTTATAAACGTATTGATGACCGTATTGATGAAATGCTTGAGAAGGGACTTCTTGAGGAAGTACAGAAACTGAAAAGTATGGGCTACCACAGAGGAATGGTTTCCATGCAGGGACTGGGCTATAAAGAAATCCTTGCATATCTGGATGGGGAATATCCTCTGGAAGAGGCAGTACGAATCCTTAAAAGAGATACCAGACACTTCGCCAAGCGCCAGCTTACCTGGTTTCGCAGAGAAAAAGATACGATTTGGATGAATAAAGATGAATTTGACTATAATGAAGATTTGATTCTTGAAAAAATGTTGGAAATTTGTCGTGAAAGAGAGATTTTATAAATAACATTGATTCAGTTAAATTTTTATTTGCAGTATTAGATTAAGAGATTACAGACTATAAAATATATGAGGAATAAACAGATTATGAAAGAAATGTATGCACAGCTTGGAATCTCCTCTGAAGTTTACGACTTCGGTCATGAAATTGAGGAATCCCTGAAAGAAAGATTTGATAAATTTGATAAAACAGCAGAATACAACCAGATGAAGGTGCTTCTTGCCATGCAGAAGAACAAGGTAAGCGCAGAATGCTTCGGAAGTTCTTCTGGTTACGGATATGATGATATCGGACGTGAGACACTTGAGAAAGTTTATGCAGATACTTTCCATACAGAGGCATGTCTGGTGCGTCCACAGATTACATGCGGTACTCATGCACTGGCAATTGCGCTGTTTGGCAATCTTCGTCCAGGTGATGAACTTCTTGCACCGGCAGGAAAACCATACGATACACTGGAAGAAGTGATTGGTATTCGTCCGTCAAAAGGTTCTCTTGCAGAATATGGTGTAAGCTATCGTCAGGTAGAACTTCTGGAAGATGGAACTTTTGATTATGACAGTATTCGCAAGGCAATCAATGAAAAAACCCGCCTTGTTGAAATTCAGCGTTCTAAGGGGTATCAGACACGTCCATCTTTCTCTGTAAAGCAGATTGGAGAACTGATTGCTTTTGTTAAGAGTATCAAACCGGATGTTATCTGCATGGTAGACAACTGTTATGGTGAGTTCGTAGATACGATCGAACCAAGTGACGTAGGGGCAGATATGGTTGTTGGCTCGCTGATCAAAAATCCGGGCGGCGGACTTGCTCCAATTGGCGGATATATTGCAGGTACCAAAGAATGTGTGGAGAATGCCTCTTACAGAATGACTTGTCCGGGACTTGGAAGTGAAGTAGGTGCAACTCTTGGAGTGAACCGCTCATTTTTTCAGGGATTTTTCCTTGCACCAATGGTTACCAAGGGTGCATTAAAAGGTGCTGTTTTTGCGGCAAATATTTATGAAAGATTAGGATTCCCTGTGATTCCGAATTCTACAGAGGAACGTCAGGATATTATCCAGGCAGTAAGCCTTGGAACACCGGATGGGTTAATTGCTTTCTGCAAAGGTATTCAGGCGGCAGCGCCGGTTGACAGCTACGTAGATCCGGAACCGTGGGATATGCCGGGATATGACAGTCAGGTTATTATGGCAGCAGGAGCATTTGTCCAGGGATCTTCTATTGAACTCTCGGCAGATGGTCCGATGAAACCACCATATGCAGTATACTTCCAGGGTGGACTTACCTGGGAACATGCAAAACTTGGTGTGCTGATGTCTCTGCAGAAAATGGTAGATAAAGGTCTTGTGACTTTAAAATAATAAATGGCTGAGGGTGGACTATGAAAAAGAGGCAGGTAGTGATCATAGGTGCTGGCGCTTCAGGACTGATGGCGGCGATTATGGCGGCCAGAAACGGGGCGGCGGTCACTGTTCTGGAACAAAATGAAAAGCCGGGAAAAAAAATCTGTGCGACAGGAAATGGTAAATGTAATTTTTCAAATCTTGTGATGCCAGATGATGCATACAGAGGGAAGCATCCCGAGTTTGTAAATCATGCGCTGGCACAGTTTTCTGTCAAAGATACGGTGGAATTTTTTAAAAAACTGGGAATTTTTCCGTTGGATAAGAATGGATACCTGTATCCGAGAAGTAATCAGGCACAGAGCGTTGTAGATGTGTTATGCATGGAAGCATCCAATCTGGGTATAAAAATAAAGACAAACGAACAGGTTATTGCGATAGAGACAGAGAAGAACGGCAGAAACTTTCAGGTTCTGACAAAAGGATGGCACTATGAGGCGGATGCTCTTATACTTGCCAATGGTTCGAAGGCTTCCTCTATTTCTGGTTCAGATGGAAGTGGATATGAACTTGCAGAGAGTTTAAAACACCACATTATTCCGGTTTACCCGGCTTTGACGGCATTAAAATGTAAAGGGCCTGCCTTTAAAGTGTGGGCTGGCGTACGTACGGAAGGAGAAGTTTCACTTTTTATAGACGGAAAATTTTACAAATCGGAGAGAGGCGAACTTCAGCTTACGGAATACGGAATATCCGGCATTCCTGTATTTCAGATCAGTACTTATGCAATTCGTGCTGTCAGAGATGGTCATAAAGTAGCATTACGTATAAATTTCATGCCAGAGTTATCCGAAGAAGAATTAAAACAATTGTTACACTCACGAAAAAAAGCGTGTCCATATAAAAATGAAAAAGAACTTTTAGTCGGTCTTTTCCCGGAAAAACTGATAAAGGTTCTTACTTCCCAGAAACATTTAATCTCCGCAATAAAGGAATTTCCGCTTGAGGTTCAGGATGGAATGTCATTTTCTCAGGCGCAGGTTTGTTCCGGAGGTGTAGATACGATTCAGGTGAATGATCATACTATGGAATCAAAATTTTGCAGAAATTTGTATTTCGCAGGGGAACTTCTGGATATTGATGGTACATGTGGGGGATATAATCTACAGTGGGCATGGAGCAGCGGAGCAGTTGCCGGTATTAATGCTGCAAAGGAGGATAAAAAATGATTCGAATTTCACAGCTTAAGCTTCCAATCACACATACACAGGCACAACTTGAAAAGAAAATTTTAAAGACGCTAAAGAACCCAGGAAGTAGTTTCACTTATGAGATAAAGAAACAGTCTTTAGACTGCCGACATAAGAATGATAAGATTT
Source organism: Blautia sp. CGZ-1-C1 (assembly GCF_056504575.1). Taxonomy (NCBI): domain Bacteria; kingdom Bacillati; phylum Bacillota; class Clostridia; order Lachnospirales; family Lachnospiraceae; genus Blautia; species Blautia sp. CGZ-1-C1. Next base: position 13,580 of record NZ_JBWLUT010000012.1, on the reverse strand, counting down.
TTGTATATACAATCGATGTAAAAATCAAAGATGAGCAGAAAATTGTTAAAAAAGTTAACAATAACAATGTTATGTTAGCTAAAGAAAAACAATATCAGTTTCCAAAGCCAGGTGAAACACCACTAATACATCCACCGGTAATCGTAGGAAGCGGTCCTGCCGGACTTTTCTGTGGATGGTATCTTGCGAAGGCAGGATATTGTCCCGTTATCCTTGAAAGAGGCGAAGAGGCAGATAAACGTCAGAAAACCGTAGAGAACTTCTGGAAGAATGGAGTTCTTGATCCTGAATCCAATGTACAATTTGGAGAAGGCGGTGCCGGTACTTTTTCAGATGGAAAACTGAATACCCTTGTTAAGGATCCTTATGGACGCAACCATGAAGTGCTGAAGCGCTTTGTTGCTGCCGGTGCGCCGGAGGAGATTATTTATCAGCAGAAACCTCATCTGGGAACCGATGTCCTGGTGGGAATCGTTGAGAAAATGCGCCATGAGATAGAGGATATGGGCGGAAAATTCTGCTTTCGTTCAAAAGTGACAGATCTTATTTTTGAGAATGGTGCGCTGAAAGAAGTGGAGATAAACAACAGTGAAAAAATCCCGGCTGAAGTTTGTGTGCTTGCTCTTGGGCATAGCGCAAGAGATACCTTTGAGATGCTTCAGAAACGTGGCGTTTATATGGAACCGAAATCGTTTGCCGTAGGACTGCGTATCGAGCATCCACAGGAAATGATCAATATGGATCTGTATGGAGAACCGGAGAATGAACTGCTTGGGGCTGCCAGCTACAAAGTAACTCATAAATGTGAGAACGGCAGAGGTGTTTACTCTTTCTGTATGTGTCCTGGTGGATATGTAGTAAATGCATCTTCTGAGCCTGGACGCCTTGCTGTTAACGGTATGAGTTATCAGGCGCGTGACTCCAGAAATGCCAACAGTGCAATGATCGTGACAGTCACACCTGAGGATTTTCCGGAAAAAGGAGCACTTGGCGGCGTAGAATTTCAGCGTGATCTGGAAAGAAAAGCCTGGGAACTTGGAAAAGGTAAGATTCCTGTTCAGCTATTTGGGGATTTCTGCAAAAATCAGTCAAGCGAAGCATTGGGAGACGTTTTGCCATGTATGAAAGGAGAATATACTTTGGCAAATGTCCGTTCTATTCTGCCAAAGGCTGTAGGTGATTCGATAGAAGAAGGTGTGAAATTTTTTGGAAAAAGAATCTCCGGATTTGACAGAGAAGATGCACTTCTCAGTGGTATAGAAAGCCGTACCTCTTCTCCTGTAAGAATTGTGCGCGATCAGGAACTTGTGGCAAATATAGGAGGAATTTACCCTTGTGGTGAGGGCGCAGGGTATGCAGGCGGAATTACAAGCGCAGCTATGGACGGAATAAAAGTTGCGGAGACAGTGTGCAGAAAATATGCAATTACAAAGTAGCTGACAGAATATGTAATATAACATTGCTACACATAAAGTTCACATAAAAACTTTGGGAGGAGAGTGTACATCTCTCCTCTTTTATGTTAGAATATAATTTGCAATTTGCCCAAAAGCTTTAGAGAGCAGATAGCAAACTTATGAATAATACAAATAATATCATGAAACAACTGCCGGAGGAGCAGCGTCCATATGAGAAATGTTTTACACAGGGCGAAAGCGCATTAAGTGACAGCGAACTGCTGGCAGTAATTTTGCGTAGTGGTACTCAGGGAAAGAATTCACTGACACTTGCACAGGAAATTCTTAAGGTTATGGAGAAATCTTCCTATCCCGGACTGACAGGACTTTTACATATATCTGTACAGGATCTTATGAAAATAAATGGAATCGGACAGGTAAAAGCCGTTCAGCTGAAATGCATTGGCGAGCTTTCCAAAAGGATTGCAAGAAATGCTGCCAGACCTCAGCTGGTTATGAATAATCCGGCTTCTATTGCAGCCTATTATATGGAAGAACTTCGTCATGAAGAACAAGAAGTTGTAATCTGTATGATGTCAGATGTAAAGGGGCACTTTCTGGGAGATAAAATATTGACCAGGGGAACTGCAACGGGATCAATGGTAACACCCAGAGAAATCTATATGGAGGCGTTACGCCGCCATGCAGTCAGTCTGATATTGATTCATAATCACCCAAGTGGCGATCCCACACCAAGTCCGGATGATGTACAGATTACGACAAGAATTTATCAGGTAGGGGAATTGATTGGCATACATCTCCTTGACCATATTGTAATTGGAGATCAGAAGTATTGTAGCTTCAGAGAAGAAGGATTGTGGGAAGAATGTGTAGAATAAGAGAGTACTGTTTATTCTGCATCTGGTAATCAGAAACAGAGGAGATACTGTCTGTCAGGATTTATATGCGGACAATAACGATAAAGGGGCAGATACATGCTGTTTGAGAAAACATATGGAATAGATTTGGGGAGCAGTTCCGTAAAGGTCTATTCTTTTTTTAGGAACAAAACTTATATTGAGAAAAATATGATTGCATCCAAAGGGCGTAAGATCATTGCTATGGGTAACGAAGCGTATGAGATGTTTGAGAAGTCACCTACAGATATTGCAGTTGCTTCGCCGATGACATTTGGTATGATTGCTAACCTGGAACTTCAGGAAATCGTTCTTTACAGCATGATTCGTAAGATCGATCATATTCTCGGATTTGGAGCGGTGATGTATTTTACAGTTCCGCTGGATATGACTGCCGTCGAGAAAAGGGCTTATTTTCATGTGGCAAACGGTCACTGGCTGAAGAAAAATCGTGTATTCATGGTGGAAGCACCAATCGCCGATGCGATTGCCATGGGTGTGAATCTGGAAGATCCGGAAGGAAATATGATCGTTAATATCGGTGCACAGAGTACAGAAGTATCGATTATTACTGACGGAAAGATTATTATCAGTAAGAAAATACCATTGGGTGGCAGACAGATGAATGAATCTATCTGCAGTGAAATACGTAAGAGGTATAATCTGCAGATAGGGACACGAACTGCCAAGAGGCTTAAGATGGTAATGGGACGTCTTAGTGATCAGAAAAAAGGAGTTCGAAAAGTTGTCGGAATCGACTGCATTTCCGGACTCCCGAGAGAAGAAGTCATTTCATCATACGTGGTAAATGATGGAATTATGAATTGTCTGAATGAGATTGCAGCAGAAATGAAGACATTTCTGGAACGAATTCCGCCACAGATTTCCTATCATATCGCAAAACAGGGTATTTACATAACAGGAGGCAGTACAAGACTGCCTTATATAGACAAATATCTTGCCAGTTATACTGGGTTTACCTTTAATCTGTCAGAACTTTATGAAACTTCGGCAGTTACAGGTCTTGAGAAAATAATCAGAGATAAAGATCTGCGTAAATGGGCAGTACCGATTACGCAGAGAAAACTATAATTTTTAGGGGTGCATCATGAAAAACCTGAAAAAGAAAGTACGTTTTAGGATTCAATTAAAAAGTAAACATCTTCTGGCCATTATGACGATCTTTTGTGTCAGCTGTATTGCTGCTACATTTGCTTCCGGTGTTACTACTGCACCATTGCAGGATGCGGCAGGTATTGTGATTGTCCCATTTGAGAACAGCATCAATAAGATCAGTTCTGTTCTTACCGGAATGCAGGATCGTATGCGCGACAAAGAAGAAATCCTCAGCGAAAATGAGAATTTAAAGGCACAGGTAGAAAGTCTTACAGAACAGAATAATAAGCTGATTCAGGATCAGACAGAATATGTAAGATTACAGCAGATGTATAATCTTGATGAGCAATATACAGAATATCCAAAGGTTGCCGCTGAGATAATATCCAAAGATCCTGGAAACTGGTATGATACATTTATGATCAACCGGGGATCAGCAGATGGAATACGTGTGGACAATAATGTAATTGCTGATAAAGGACTGGTAGGAATTGTAACAGAGGTAGGAACTCATTGGGCAACCGTACGTTCCATCATTGATGACAGCAGTAATGTCAGCGCCATGACAGTCAGCACGCAGGATAATTGTGTGGTAGAGGGTGACCTGGAATTGATTGATGAGGGAAAATTGAGTTTCAGTCAGATGTATGACCAGGATAATAAGGTAACAGTCGGAGAACGTATTGTAACGTCAAATATCAGTGAAAAATATGTAGAAGGATTGTTTATCGGATATGTCAGCGAAGTCCGGCAGGACAGCAACAATCTGACTAAAACCGGAACAATCGTCACACCTGTAGATTTTCAGCACCTGAAAGATGTACTTGTAATTACAGTAAATAAACAGGATTCTGTTGATGACAGCGGACAGGCAGCTCAGGAGGCAACTGCGAATGAAGAGTAAGATAACATTATTTTTTATGATTCTTATAAGTTTTCTTCTTCAATGTACAGTTCTTCATGTGATATCTATCGGATCTATCACACCGAACCTTATTCTGATTCTTTGTATATCGATGGGATTGATGCGAGGTAGAAAAAGTGGAATGTGGACAGGCTTTTTCTGCGGCTTTCTTGTAGATATGTTTTATGGATCTGTATTTGGATTTTATGCTCTGATCTATATGTATATTGGATTTCTCAGCGGATATGCACATAGAATCTGTTATGATGATGATATTAAAGTTCCGGTAATGCTTGCTGGTATTGGAGATTTATTGTATGGTCTTGCTGTCTATGCATTACAGTTTTTACTTCGTGGCCGTTTAGGACTTGGAACTTATTTATATAGAATTATCCTGCCTGAGATTTTTTATACAGTGATTCTTACATTGATTGTTTACCGGGTATTTCATTATATTAACTATCATTTTATGAATAATCCATCAAGGAAAGAAAGTGAGTCTATTTGGGTACTAAAATAAAAAGATTTTTTAAAAAGATACGAATAAAACGAACTACAGTATTGGTACTTGTTTTTGTGTTTATGTCTGCAACTTTAGTAAGACAGCTTTTTGAACTGCAGATCATTCAGGGACAGGACTATATCAGTAAATTTGAATCAAGGACGACCAAAAAACGTGTGATCAAGAGCACGCGTGGTAATATATATGATAGAAATGGAGAAGAGCTGGCAACAAATGTGCTGGCTTATTCTGTGACTTTTGAGGATAACGGAACTTATGATTCTACCAGAGAAAAAAATCTTACGCTGAATGGCATTGCTTATCAGGTTCTGAAGATTCTTCAGTCTAATGGTGATTCCATAAGCACCAGTTTTCATATTGTTCTGGACGAGAATGGAAATTATGTATTTGATGTGGATGAGGGATTTACACTGAACCGTTTTCGTGCAGATATTTATGGTGAAGCGCTGATTGATAATCTGACAAAAGAACAAAAAAAGGCTACTGCAGATGAGATGATTGAATATCTAAGCGGCAATAAGGAATTTTCCATTGTTCTCTATGGAGATAATGCTTATACCAACGAAGAACTTCAATCTCATGGTCTGCCACTGGAGCTGTCCAAACAGGATGTTCTTGATCTGGCAAAGATTCGTTACGGATTAAGTACAAACAGTTTTAAAAAATATATGGCTGTTACGATTGCCACAAATGTAAGTGAGAAATCAGTAGCTGCTATCAAGGAAAATCAGGCGGAGCTTCAGGGTATTGATATTGTAGAAGATTCTATTCGTAAATATATTGATGATGTGAGTATGGGACCGATACTTGGATATACAGGTCAGGCTTCCTCAGATGAATTGGAAGAATTAAGGGCAAAGAACCCTGATTATTCCAATGATGCAATTGTTGGTAAAACTGGCATTGAAAAATATATGGAAACTTCATTGCAGGGAACAGATGGTGAGGAAACTGTTACTGTCGATAACCTTGGTAAAGTACTTAAAATTGATGACAGTACAAGAGTGGAACCTGTGGCAGGTAATGATACGTATCTGACTATAGACAGTAGCTGGCAGTCTGCAATCTATCAGATATTGAAACAAAGAGTTGCCGGAATTTTGTTGTCTAAGATAGAAGCAACCAAGACATATGATTTCAGTGTTCAGGATGCAGCTCAGATTAAGATACCGATTTATGACGTATATAATGCACTGGTGTCGAACAGTGTTATTGATATCAGTAAATTCAGTGACGCAGATGCTTCTGATACAGAAAAAAATTTATATGCCAAATTTCAGCAAAAACAGCAACAGGTTTTTGATACAATAACTAACAGACTTACAAGTGAGAATCCTCCTGCTGTAAAGGATGAAGATGAACAGATTCAGGAATATCTCACATATATTTGTGATGATCTTCTGAAAGATACTCTTGGAATTATTTCAAAAAATGCAATCGATACATCTGACAGCACTTATCAGGTATGGACAACAGATAAAAATATCAGCCTGAAAGATTATCTGACATATGCAGCAAGTCAGAACTGGATCGATATTTCCAAATTTTCTACAGAAGGTGATTATCTGGATTCAGATGAGGTATATAAAGCACTTACAGATTATCTGATAGATTATCTGAAAACAGATAACAGTTTTTCTAAACTTCTGTACAAATATATGCTTCAGGAAGATACGATCTCAGGAAGAGAAATCTGCCTGGTACTTTATGAGCAAGGCATTTTATCGAAGGATGACGGCACTTATGAAGCATTGGCATCTGGTGCTATGACGGCGTATGATTTTATGATCAATAAGATTTATACCTTGGAGATTGAACCTGCACAGCTTGCACTGGAGCCTTGTTCTGCATCAGCAGTGATTACGGATGTAAAGACCGGAGATGTGTTGGCATGTGTTTCTTATCCTGGATATGATAATAACCGACTTGTAAATAATATGGATACAGAATACTATACAAAACTGTCTCTGGATCAGTCCAGCCCATTCTTTAACAAAGCAACACAGCAGACAGCGGCACCTGGTTCTACATTTAAGATTCTTTCTACGATTGCCGGAATGTCTGAAGGCGTGATCGATGATGGAACATATATTAATTGTACAGGTTCTTTTGACCTGGTAACTCCGCCAATTAACTGTTGGAATAAACAGGGACATGGGGAAATTGAGATCAGAGAAGCAATAGAACAGTCTTGCAACTATTATTTCAATATGGTTGGTTTTAAGCTTGGACAGGATGAGAATGGTGATTTTTCAGAAAATCGAAGTCTGAGTGTATTACAGAAGTATGCTGCTGAGATTGGACTTGATAAGAAAACAGGAATTGAGATTACGGAGTCTGCACCGCAGGTATCAAACTCATATGCCGTTCCGTCTTATATCGGCCAGGGTACAAATGCTTATACTACCAGCCAGCTGGCTCGTTATGCAACCGCTATTGCTACAAGTGGAAATGTATATGATCTGACTTTACTTGACAGGCAGACGAATTCTAAAGGTGAAACACTCAAAGAATATGAACCAGATATCATTAACACTGTTGATGTGTCACAGAATGTATGGGACGATATCCATGATGGAATGTATCGAGTGGTTCAGACTCATAAACAGTTTGATGGATTAGGAGTAGACGTGGCAGGTAAAACCGGTACAGCCGAGGTAAATATTTATCATCCGAACCATGGTATGTTTATCGGATATGCACCGGCTTCAGATCCTGAATATGCAATTGCAGTTCGTATTGAAAATGGATATACTTCCGGTAATGCATGCCTTGCGGCTGATGAAATTTTTAAATATATCTTTGAGTTAGCTGACGAAAAGTCTATTCTTACAGGTGTTGCCGCAAGTGATACCAGTGATACATCGAATGACTAAAGGTATTGCTGTTCACTCCATTTTCAGTAACTCTTATTGACACGGCGTGAGTGGTAATTGCAAAATCACGAATACACGAGAATACCAGGAGAGTGGAAAATTTTTTCAGGAGGAAATGTAACTATGAGTGAAGTCATTGTGATCACTTCCGGAAAAGGCGGAGTAGGGAAAACTACTACTGTTGCCAATATCGGGACAGGCCTGGCTATGCTTGGCAAGAAAGTTGTGGTGGTGGATACAGATATAGGGCTGAGAAATCTGGATGTTGTTCTGGGTCTGGAAAACAGGATTGTCTATAATCTGGTAGATGTAATTAATGGGAGCTGCCGCTTGCGACAGGCGTTGATTAAGGATAAAAGACATCCGGATCTTTGCCTGCTGCCATCTGCGCAGACAAAGGATAAATCTGCTGTATCACCAGAACAGATGATAAAACTGACCGATGATTTGAGAGAACAGTTTGACTATATTCTTTTGGACTGCCCGGCGGGAATAGAGCAGGGATTTAAGAATGCGATTGCCGGTGCTGATAAAGCATTGGTGGTTACTACTCCGGAGGTATCTGCAATCAGGGATGCAGACAGGATTATCGGTCTTCTCGAAACAAATGACATTCATGATATCCGTCTGATCATTAATCGCCTGCGACCGGATATGATTACAAGAGGTGATATGATGTCTGTGGAGGATGTGACAGAAATTCTTGCAGTTGATCTCATTGGAACAATTCTGGATGATGAACAGATTGTGATCGCGACCAACCAGGGAGAACCTCTCTCCGGGAAAGCTTCTCAGGCGGAAGATGAATATATGAACATCTGCAAACGTATTCTCGGAGAAGAGATTCCATTTGTTGATATTAACAGGAAACAGGGATTTTTCAGAAGGCTAAGTAATATTTTCAAAAACAATTAAATCGTAAGGAGGGAATCTGTGTGAAAGCTTTTTTTAAAGAAAAGAAGCGTTCAGCAGGATATGCAAGAGACCGAATGAAACTTTTGCTGATCTCAGAACGGATCGACTGCTCACCACAGATGATGAAAATGTTGCGGAATGATATGATACATACCGTAAAGAAATACCTTACCATCGATGAAAAACAGATAAAAATTCAGATTACACAGGAGCCGGCAATGCTTTATGTGTATATTCCTGTTTTGAATAAAAAGGATAGATAAATTATGTTAAAGCAATATAAATTAAGATTTTACAATTTCAGGCTGATTCTTTTTTTAATTGCAATCAGCCTGATTGGAGTTACATTAGTAGGAACTGCTGCTCCGGATCTGAGGTCAAAACAGTTTGCCGGTGTAGTGCTGGGAATTATAATTATGTTAGTCCTTTCCTTGATGGATTATTCCTGGATTATGAACTTTCAGTGGATAATGTATGGCTTCAATATTATAATGCTGCTGGTTGTGCGTATTGCTGGTGACAGCGCCAACGGTGCTGCCAGATGGATCGGTATTGGATCTTTCCGATTCCAGCCGACAGAGTTATCTAAAATCATCCTGATTATATTTTTTGCAAAATTTTTCATGGATCATGAAGAAACTCTGAATACATTAAAAACACTGGCATTATCTGCCGTATTGCTGGCAGTTCCATTATTTTTGATCTTACAACAGCCTGACCTGAAAAATACGATTACGGTTGTGGTAATCTTTTGTATTATGATTTATATCGCAGGATTGAGTTATAAAATCATTGGTGGTGCATTGCTTATTGCAGTTCCTCTTCTGATTATCTTTTTATCAATTGTTGTTCAGCCAGATCAGAAATTGCTCAAAGATTATCAGAGAAATCGTATTATGTCTTTCTTATATCCGGAAAACGAGGAGTATTCTGATGATATTGAACAGCAGAATAATTCCAAAACTGCGATTGCTTCAGGCGAATTGGTTGGCAAAAAGTTAAGTGGTGATGACAGTACGACTTCTGTCAATCAGGGTAATTTTGTATCTGAAAATCAGACTGACTTTATTTTTGCGGTTGCAGGTGAGGAATATGGATTTATCGGATGCGTGGTAATCGTATTGCTGCTGCTTGCGATATCATTTGAGTGCATCCGGATGAGTCTTCGGGCAAAAGATTTGTCTGGGAGGATTCTATGTTGCGGAATGGGTGGTCTGATCGCACTACAGAGTTTTATTAATATTTGTGTTGCAACAGGTCTTGCGCCAAATACCGGAACTCCGCTTCCCTTTGTAAGCTATGGATTGACTTCACTTGTAAGCTTGTATATTGGTATGGGAATTGTGATTAATGTGGGACTCCAAAGCAGTACATATAACAAGGAAATCATACAAAAAGAGATTGACAGGAGAGAGGATTACTTATGAGAAAAAGAAAGGAATCTTCAAATCAAATACAGGAAAGAAAATCAGCTACTCCGTATAAATCAGCCACGCCATACAAGCGTGCACAAGAAGACAAAACTATTCGAAACCAAAATTCCAGACCTGTACATACTGTAAAACTCCCAAAATCCCAGATGCCGTCCAGGCAGACGGAGGAACATAAGGCGTTACAGCGTGCAAAATATCAGAAAAAAAGGCGGATATTAAAGAACATCTGTGGAACTTTGGTAGGGCTGTTTGCAATTCTTGTAGTTATTGGTGGTGCATTTTATGGATGGAATATATTAAGTGGAAATTACTTCGGAACACCAGAAAGGGCTTTTGATTCCTCAGAAGTCTTTACAAATGCACTTGCATCTAAAGAAAATATGAGGACACAGTCTTTTGCACAGAAATTGTGTGTTTCCGCAAAGGGAGATGTTGACCGTATAAAAAATGCAACTTTGGAAGACGGGCAAAAGGGATTATTATTCAGCCTGAGTAATCACAAGGTTTTATATGCAAATGGAATTTATGATAAAGTATATCCTGCGAGTATTACAAAAATCATGACCGCAATGCTGGCATTACAGAGTGGAAAGCTGGATGATATGGTAACCATTACTCAGGAGAATGTTACTCTGGAAGAAGGATCTCAGGTATGCGGATTTGTGGCAGGCGACCAGGTTACTCTGGATCAGCTTCTTCACTGTTTATTAGTATATTCAGGAAATGATGCAGCTTCTGCTATAGCTGAATATGTCGGTGGCACTACAGAGAATTTTGTGCAGATGATGAATGATTATGCTGCCAGACTTGGATGCACAGGAACACATTTTACGAATCCGCATGGATTGCAGGATGAAAATCATTATACAACTCCGTATGATATTTATCTGATGTTGAATGAGGCATTTACATATCCTGAATTTACAGAGATTACAGAGTTACCATCTTACACAGTAACTTATACCGGAGCAGATGGAAGCCAGCTAAGCACAACCCTTACGGCAACTGATCATTATCTTACAGGAGAGGCAACTGCGCCAAAAGATGTTACCATTCTGGGAGGAAAAACAGGTACAACAGGTACTGCCGGTAACTGTCTGGCGATTCTTACACAGAATGCTTATGGCAAGCCATTTGTATCAATTGTTATGGGCGCTTCCACGAAGGAACTTCTATACCAGGAAATGAACTCTTTACTTCAGAATATTAATAGTTAAATAATAAAGAAATTTATGGTAAAATGACTGTAGCAGCTATGATCTGGTTGCTACAGTTTTTTATATTATAATGAGGATGATACGAATATGATAACCAGAGAAGAATTGAAGGATTTTAAAGAGCAGAGACGAAACCTTATAGAGCGGAAAAGGGATGAATTTGTACGAAACAGCCTGCTTTCCGATGAATTTCTTGAAATGCTTGAGAAAAATAAAAAACCAATGGATTTATTAATGTCTTATTATAAATGTGCAATCATGGAAATTGAGACAAAATTTAAAGTATTAAATCAGGAATATTCTCTTCAATATGATAAGAACCCTATCGAAAGTATTAAGACAAGGGTAAAATCTTATGACAGTCTGTTACGAAAAATACGAAACAAGAATATTCCACTGACACTGGATTCTATAGAGAAAAATATCACTGATATTGCGGGAGTTCGCGTGATTTGCTCTTTTCCTGATGATATTTATGAGATTGCAGAGAGTTTCCTGAATCAGGATGACATTACACTGGTTGAGAAAAAAGATTATATTAAAAATCCAAAACCAAGTGGATACAGGAGTCTTCATCTGATTGTACAAGTTCCTATTTTCTTGCAAAATACAAAGAAGCTTGTGACAGTTGAAGTGCAGCTTCGTACAATTGCAATGGATTTCTGGGCAAGCCTTGAGCATAAAATGAGATATAAGAAAAACATATCTACTGACCAGGTGAAGTTTCTTCAGGAGGAGCTTTCTGACTGTGCAAGACAGAGTGCGGCTCTGGATGAACGAATGCAGAATATTCGTAACGTGATAATTCAGAATTCTCCGGAAAAAGACTGTGAAGAGGGAATTTTTTTGCCATTGGGACTGCCGGTTAGCCGAGAGAACAGGAGAAAATAAACATGAGCGATTATATCACAACTTATACAGGAAAACATATTGATCCGGTGCATCCAATTTCAGATTTGATCTGCATAGAGGATATTGCACATGCGTTATCTTTGATTTGTCGCGGAAATGGACAGGTAAAAACATTTTTTTCCGTAGGACAACATTGTATTAACTGTGCCAGAGAAGCTTTGGCAAGAGGATATTCCAACCGTATAGCATTTGCCTGTCTTCTCCATGACGCCAGTGAATGCTATTTATCTGACGTACCAAGACCATTTAAAAAGACTCTTACTGGCTATAAAGAACAGGAAGAGAATCTATTGAACCTGATTTATCAGAGATCTCTTGGAAATCTATTAACGTCTGAGGAAGAAAAAAAGTTAATAGAAATTGATGACGATATGCTCTGGTTCGACCTGACTTATAGCTTCCGAAGGCTCAAGCAAACCAAACAGCAGCCAGAGGTACATATTACGATAGACTATAAAGTCAGGACATTTGAAGAGATAGAGAACGAATATCTGGAATTATTTCATTACTTTATGAGATAATTACAATGAAATTGTCATAGTGATATTGTTTTTATTATATTTTTATGCACGTTAAAAAGATACATGAATAGATAAATGCATAAGTGAAATGTCATAAGATACGTATGATGCCGAAAAGGTCAGTAAAATCAAGTGAATTTCAAAAAAATAATAAAAATTCACAAAAAAGATCAAATACCCCTTGTATTTTTGAATAATATGCACTATAATATATAACATATTAATTGAAATTTTTAGTCAAAATTAATATTATATATGTGTCTAAGGAGGAAAACAGCATGGTTGAACTGATTGTAGGAAAGAAAGGCAAAGGCAAAACAAAAGTACTGTTAGATAAGGTAAATAGTGCAGTAAAAGAGGCAAATGGAAGATATTGTCTACTCAGACAAGAGCACAAAACATATGTATGAGCTTAACAATAAGGTACGTCTGATTGATGTATCAGGATTTCCCATTAAAAATGCAGATGAATTTGTTGGATTTATCTGTGGTATTCTTTCTCAGGATCACGATCTTGAGCAGATTTATCTTGACAGTTTCCTTAAAGTATCTAAATTGGAGGAAAAAGATATTACAGGTACTCTGGAACAGTTAGATGAAATTGGTAAACAGTTTAACGTTACTTTTGTGATCAGCGTATCTTTAGACAAAGAAGAAGTTCCTGAAGTATTCCATGATAAAGTTATTGTTGCTTTATAATAACAGATAAACAGGAAAATATTTTTTATTATAATTGATATTAAAAACTACATAGCACGAAAATAAAAGGATATCTGCCAGCATATTTTAGAATTAGCAGATATCCTTTTTAGGATAATAAGCCGGAATCCTCGGCAATTCAATTACCGA